>CAMDVC010000086.1 GCA_945878785.1 Bifidobacterium breve
GGTCGGTTGAAGGTTGGCAAATAGTCGTCGTGGAAGCACGGGCGTTTGCAGAACTGGCGATACCACGGCTTTAGTGCTTCCGCTGTTGCTGGATCTTTCACAATTTCATCAACACGTGTACGCACTTGATTCATTTTTTCAAAGTCTGCATTTTCAACAATGGTGCCGATTTGTTCAAGGCTTGTTCCGAGACCGCCTTCTTTGCGCGCACGCAACATGAGGTTGCCAACAATTTCGGTCCAACCATCATTCACAAGATCTTCAGTATCAAAAACTCCAGAAGTGAGATTCGTAAAGTTCTCGTTACGACGACGCTGCCAACCTGGCTCTAACGAATTCGCCCAATCCGGATCTGTTGGTGTGTCATTACGTACGTCAATTGATGATGGTGTGCGTTGGAATACAAACAATTGTTTTGCACCAGCACCCAGGTGTGGCACAGCTTGCACCGCTGTTGCTCCGGTACCAATGATGCCAACAACTTTGTCTTTCAGACCAGTGAGATTTCCCTTGCTGGTTCCACCTGTGTATTCGTAATCCCAACGACTGGTGTGAAACGAATGGCCTGCGAATGTGCCAACACCTTCGATGCCTGGCAATTTCGGCCGATGCAACGGACCATTAGCCATGCTGATGAAACGCGCGCGAATTTCGTCACCACGGTTTGTGCGAATAGTCCAGCGGCGCGATGATTCATCCCAACGCACATCAGTAACTTCTGTTTGCAACATTGCGCGTGAATACAAATTAAAGTGTTCAGCAATGCGATGACAGTGCGCCAAAATTTCTGGTGCAGGTGTGTACTTCGATGCAGGAATGAAACCTGTCTCTTCCAGCAAAGGCAAATAAATGTACGACTCAACGTCGCATGCAGCGCCGGGGTACCTATTCCAGTACCACGTACCACCAAAGTCGCCGCCCTTTTCAATCACAGTGAAATCGTGCACGCCTGCTTCGTGAAGGCGCGCAGCAACCAACATGCCGCCAAAGCCCCCACCAACAATGGCAACTTGAACTTCTTTGATAATTGGCGCACGCTCTTTGAACGTGATGTACGGGTCTTCGAGATAGTGCGCAAACTCGCCCGCTATTTCTGTGTACTGCTCGTTAGCTTCTGCTCGCACTCGCTTATCGCGTTCATCGCGATAGCGCTGGCGTAGTTCATCAGGGTCAAACCCCAGGTCGTCAGTTGATGTCTGGCTCATGGCCCAAGACTATGTCTCCGTCCGCATTTATGCGGAGCCGAAGGTTATTTGTCTGCAGTAACGCGAGCGTGCGGGAACACCCGCAGGAAGTTACCCGAGTTGAACTTGTCGACAGATGCCTGAGGCACCTCTTTCATGCACGACTCGAAGCGGGCAATCGGGTCACGACCACCTTCTGTATGTGGGTAATCGCTGGAGAACAAATAGAGGTCGTCGTTTGACTGGTCAATCAGACGTGCGACATCTTCGAATACGAACGGTGTGAAACCGAACTGTTGACGAATCTGCTCGGACGGTGAACGCTTGAAACCGCGAAGACGGTCGTCAACGCGTGAGTACGCCTTGTGGATGTGATCAAGGCGAACAATCATTTCAGGAACCCAACCGGCGCCAAGTTCAACTGAAGCAAACTTCAAGTCTGGGAAGTCTTCAAGAACACCGTCAAGAACAAACATGGAAATAAATGTTTCAATACCCTGATGCATCACTGCAGCGTCACGAGCACGAACATTTTCTCCGCCGCCCATCCAGTCCTTCGTTACACCGCGACCGGTATTGCTCCACTCTGGCTTCAGTTGCAATGGGTTACCACCAACATGGAATACCACTGGCACTTGTGCCTCTTGCAACAATGACCAAATCGGATTGAAATCAACATGAGTTGGCGAACGCTCGCCCGCCAAACGATGTGGCACCCACATTGCCTCAAGACCATTGTCGACGCTCCATTGCACCTCTTCTAATGCAAGCGCTGGATTCTCAAGTGGAATTGCAGCAACACCCATGAGACGGTCATCAATTGAACAGAAGTCGGCCATGTGACGGTTATGCGCACGTGCGCCGCCGTAACGGACCTTGTCAGGAATTTTACTGCTTGGTGAAAACGGCATATGCAAACTGTGAGTTGGGAATACCAACTGCTTCTTGAATCCCAACATGTCACTGGCAATAACGCGATCATGCTTGTTGAATGCACCAAGGGCTTGAATTTCCTTGACCTCTTGAATCATTCGATCACCAAGAGCAATAAGTGACTCTTTGTGTTCGTCTGAATGTTGTGAACCGTTGCCAACAATGATTGCCACTTCTTCGTCAGTCACAAGTGAACGGCCGTAATCAACTTCAGGAAGAAGGTCGCGCACGTCTGGGTCGGCAAACTTCTTGAGGAAGTCTGGAAGCTCCATGATGTGAGTATCTGCGTCGTAAAGAACGCGATCGCCTGCGTATGTCATTTGGGTCCCCTATCCCTCGAACTTGGGGAAACGGTACCACCCATACAGGCGGTAACACGGAGGTGAACAGTTGGGTCAGGGTTATGCCCAATTGGGCGCTATTCCATACGATGACCTTGTGCACATCACTACCCCCCAGATCGATTCTTATCGACGTAATGGCTGGCTTTTGTGTCGTCCGTTTGTGGGCGGAGAAATTCGTGATATCCAGCGTTGGGTTGACGAAGTTCAGCAATGGCCCGAAAATGGTGACTGGTTGCATTATCGCGAGATGACCGACAGTGGGCCGAAGTTGTGCCGCACGGAAAACTTTGTGCCATTCCACGCATCGCTGCGCGAAATTCTGACGACTGGTGCAATCTTGACAATTGTTTCTGCCCTCATGGGTGAACAAGCCGTTCTCTACAAAGAAAAGATCAACTACAAGTTGGTCGGCGGAGCAGGGTTCCTGCCTCATCAAGATGCGCCGGCATACCCGTTTATTGAAACATCAGTCTCATGCATGATTGCAGTTGACCAAAGCACAACGTCAAATGGTTGTTTAGAAGTTGTCGACGAACAGCATCATGAATTGCTCCCCGTCAACGAACGTGGATGCATCGTTAGTGAATGGGTTGAAGCACACGATTGGCATCCGGTTGAGATGGAAGCTGGTGACGTTTTGTTCTTTCACTCGCATACACCTCATCGCAGTGGCACCAATAATTCACAACGTGACCGCCGTGCCATCTACCCCACGTTTAACGCCGCAAGCCAAGGTGACCTTCGATCTGACTACTACGAAGAAAAACTTCGCATCTTCCGTGACACAGAACACGAAGCTGGCAATGTCCGCATCTCACTCATCAATGACTTTGAAGGAAGACCCGTATGAACAAATTTACATCACTCGTTGAAATAGAATCTCTGTTTGAAAAATGGGGACAACAGTTCTACAGCGAGAATATTTCGCAAACAGCTCATGCGGTGCAATGCGCACAGCTCGCCGAAGAGGCTGATGCTTCAAGCGCACTCGTGTTAGCTGCCTTGCTTCACGATGTCGGACACCTCGTTGATCTTGAAGATTCTTCGGGAAAAGAAGAACACACAATCGACACAGTGCATGAGGCAACTGCCGTTCGCATGTTGGCTCCGCTATTTCCACCCGCAGTTACTGCTCCTATTGCACTTCATGTCGAAGGCAAACGGTGGCTGTGCGCACGAGAAGATGGTTACTTTGAAACGTTGAGTGCGGGATCTGTTGCCAGCCTTGTATTACAAGGTGGCCCCATGACAGATGCCGAGGCGGATCGATTTATGGCCATGCCGCAATTCGCGGACGCTATTGCACTTCGGCGCTGGGATGACATTGGCAAAGACATTTCCAAAGATCAAGTACCTCTTGACGAGTTTCGCCGCATACTCCACTCACATTTCGAACAAATATAGAAACGAATTACCATGAGAATTCTTGTAACAAACGATGATGGCATCGACTCTGTCGGCCTTCATGTCTTAGCTCGCGCGATGCGTCCATACGGTGAAGTTGTGGTCGCCGCCCCAGACCAGGAATATTCCGGTGCAGGTGCAGCCATTGGTGCATTGCACATCATTCAGCCCGAAGTACAGAAGCGCACGATTGAAGGCATCGACACGTCGTGGGCAATCACCGGCCCACCTGCATTGTGCGTTTTCTTCTCTCGCCTTGGTGTCTATGGTGAGCCCTTTGACCTAGTTGTATCTGGAATCAACCCTGGAGCAAATGTTGGCCGTGCGGTGTATCACTCCGGAACAGTTGGTGCAGCGGTTACTGCTCGCAACGGTGGAGTCAGCGGCATCGCAGTCAGCCAGGCAGTAACCGGCTTCGGTGCAGAAGGTCAAGGATGGGACGACGCACTGAAGGGTCAGCAGTGGGACTCTGCAGCAACAGTTGCGCAACGCGTAGTTGAAGGGTGGATTGCAGATCGACCAAAAGAGGCAGTCGTTATCAACGTCAATGTGCCGAACTGTGCAGTGGCAGACATGAAGGGTTGGCGCCGCACCGATGTTGGGCACATTGTGCCCGTCTCTATGGCAACTGCAGATCTTGAAGCCAAAGAAGGACACGAAGGCGCTTTCTACGTTCGCATGAATTACGGCAGCTTGATACAAATGCCAAGCGACACCGACGGTGGTGCTGTAGAAAACGGCGAAGTGGCCATTACTTATCTCGGTCGTTTCAACGATGTTCCTGAGCAGGGTTCAGACGCAATGGACAGTGCTCTCACAGACCTTGTTGGTGCTGCGAGCACACTGCACTCGTAGAAACCTCCATTCCTCACCACTACGGTGAAGAAATGGCTGATTGGCAAGAACTCACTCGTCGCGCATCATTTGCGTCGCACCAACTACTGGGTTGGATCTTCTGGGATCCGCGTGCGAAAGAGAATCTCACTGCACTTGGTGTACCTGAAGGCCTAGGTCACTACATCGTGAACCGTGGTGCGCCGCTTGCGCCTGCAGGGGCAGAAGCATTATTCGCAGCGTTCTACACAATCAAACGCGAGTTCGTTCACTTCGCATTGAACAATGCAGCAACCTATATAACTAATTGGCATGAGGTCACAGTTGCGCGCGATGTAGCAGTGCGTGCGGGCCTCGAAGAAATGACTCCGCAGATCATTGCGCCATTTGGTGCGCTTGCAGATGACTTATGGAAAACAGTTGATGCAATTCCTGCAAGTGGTCGTGTGTTGTTTGCCGCACACAAATCATGGCCGCGACCAACAGACCCATTGATGTCAGCATGGAATGCGTTGAACTGCATTCGTGAATGGCGCGGTGACACACATTTCGGAATTTTGTTGAACGACAACATCGGAGTAGTTGAAGCAGGACTCCTACACGATGCATGGATGGGTTACCCGAAAGAGTG
>CAMDVC010000087.1 GCA_945878785.1 Bifidobacterium breve
ATAACCGTCGGACTATTGGCTGATCTTGTCGTGCGTGCCACCAAGGCGCCCACTTCTGTTCCTCCTGCGTAAGCGGCAACTGTTGTGCCTCAGCCGGTTCGTATAGCAATCATCGGTGCTGCGCTGTCAGCCAATAAGGGCGCAGCAGCGATGGTTGAGTCTGTGATGGCACGTCTACCTAACGAAATGGGTGAGTGTCACTTCGACATTCTCACTACCTACCCTGATGCTGATGCGTCGCGGTTGCCGGTAGGTGCGGACGCATCAATTGTGGGTCTCCAGCCATTACGACTTGCCTTGGTTGAATTTCCCGTTGCATGTTTGGCTTTTCTGATGCGAAAGCTTCGACTGCCTCTGTTCTGGGTTCGTTCAAGGGGCTGCAAATCAATGTTGGATGCCGCAGTCGTTGTTGACGTGGCGGGAATAAGTTTTGCCGATGGTCGTGGATTCGCAATCGTCATCTACAACGCTCTGATGACTGGCGTTCCACTCTTGCTAGGAGTACCCACGGTGAAAGCAGCGCAAGCCCTTGGGCCATTTCAGACAGTCCCAAACAAATTGCTAGCACCATTGGTATTGCGTCGAGTGAGAACCGTCTGTGCCCGAGGGGCTCGCACACGTGAACACCTTGATTCACTTGGTGGCATCAATGCTATTGATGTTGCAGATCTGGCTTTTTCTCTTGATGAAGCCGCGGCCTTCCCCGATGCTGTCGCTACCGCACTCGATGCAATAGACAAAGACTTCATTGTTGTCATGCCAAGTGCTGTAGTGCGCGGCATATACGAATCCACTGGTGGGAATTATGTGTCGGCGAT
Source organism: Bifidobacterium breve (assembly GCA_945878785.1). Taxonomy (GTDB): domain Bacteria; phylum Actinomycetota; class Acidimicrobiia; order Acidimicrobiales; family Ilumatobacteraceae; genus UBA2093. Next base: position 819 of record CAMDVC010000087.1, read on the forward strand.
GGCGGCTGTAGTGGCTGACATTCGACACAAGACTGGCTGCAGTGTCGTGATTGCTCCTCATTCGTATCGAGCAGGACTACCTGAAGGCCGAATGAATGATGGTCCCGTGTGCCGTGAAGTTGCCGAAGCATGTTCTGGAGATTCTCAGGTGCTTGGTCTCGATTTTGATCTCACTGCTGGCGAATTGCGGCATTTGGTAGCCCACAGTTCTGTTCTTGTGACCTCGCGATTTCACGCCATGATCTCTGGACTTGCCACATCGACTCCTACCATTGTGGTTGGCTGGAGTCACAAATACAGAGAAGTTCTTGACGATTTCGGATTGGCATCGTTGGGTCTAGATTCTTCAGCATTGAATAAGCCGTCTGAGATTGCTGACATTGTTGCTGAAGTACTCGCTTCCAAAGAAGACATCTCTCGACAAATATCCGCGGCACTACCGGCTGTAAAGATTCGTTCGCTTCGAAACTTCTCAGCAATTGCAGAGGCGGCGGACCGATGAATGTCACGACTGACCTATCTGGTGTCATTGCCTCTGGCATGTGCATTGGCTGTGGTGCCTGCGAGATGGCCGACTCGTCTGTTCGAGTGTCACTGAATCCGAAGAAACTGATCTTTGAACCCGAAACTCCGGGGTCTCAGGCTGCAGCTGATGTTTGTCCGGCGGTCGCAGTTGATTATGAGGGTCTACAGAAGTATCTGTTCCCTGATTCTGCAATTGGTGCATACGGCGTCGTTCGGTCCGTGCACTTGTCGCAAAGCACGAACAGCGCACGAAACATCGCGGCCAGTTCTGGTGGCCTGATTAAGGAAGTACTGCGTAATGTCTTGTCATCAGGGGATATAGACGGTGTGATTGCACTTGACCATGTGGCAGGAATTGACTTTGCAGCGCGTTTGGTTACTACGCCTGAAGATGTTGATACCTTGCCTGGTTCGATTTATCACAACCTCAAACAAACTCCCGCGTTACAGATTTTGCGAAACACGCCAGGACGTTTTGCATTGGTAGCAATTCCGTGTCAGCTCGAAGGCATGTATTCGTGGATTCGCACCCAAGCACCTGAATTGCGAGACAAGATCGTTTTGACTGTCGGTTTGTTGTGCGGATGGCAGTATTCGCACCACAGTATTAATGCAATGGGTGAGTATCTGGGATACGACCCCGCAACCATTTCGGATATCTCATACCGGGGCGGGGGTCCAGTAGGGAAATTGACTGTGACCACTACAGATGGTGAGGTCTACACCGCTAGCCGTCGCGTCGATTTTGGTTATCAAGTTGCGTTTGACAGGCACTTCAATACGAATCGCTGCCATGTGTGCATTAACCACTCCAACTTCCTTGCCGATTTGGTTGTGGGCGATGCGTGGTTGCCTAGCACCGTCTTTACGAAAACCGGAGTGAGTCTTGTTGTGTGTCGCACGGAATTTGCAGAGACTGTGTTGAAGCGCTTAGTTGACAATGGATCATGTGTCTCAATTGAAGTCGGTGAAGACGAGATTCGAGAATCCCAAACTGACAGAGTCATTTTCGGAGAGTTTGCCTATGCGTATGCGGCTTTTCTACAGAATCTCGGTCTGCATACACCGCGACTGATAGGCCCAAACCATGGTTTTGGCTCTGTGAAACCCGAGCGTCACGTTGCCTCGTTTCATCGCGAACTGGTGAGAAAGCAAACGCTGATGGCTGCCAAGCGTTATCGCTACATGAAATGGCGCAAAGGCACCCGCGAGCTACGTGGTTACATCATGCGGTATGTGCGTTGGTTCTTGGTACGCATTCTGCGCGTGAAGAGTTTGAGCGGCCAACGTAAGGAAATAGCGAAAGATCGCTTCTCAGGATTTCGCTGAACTATTCAGTCGGGAAATCACGTTGGATATCAGTGCACCGCTGAGATCGACGGCTATGAAGACAACGCGACTCATCAGAGCAAGTGATACCGCCATCGGAGTGCCAATAATGCCCCCCGCAAGAGATGTAAACACTGCTTCGCGTACGCCAATTCCCCCAGGTACGCCGACCACAACAAAACCCGCGAGCCACGAAGTGGTGGTGATGAAGAGCATGTCGGTTATTCCGATGTTGGCACCAAAAGCGGTTGCCGTGACAGATGTTGATAGTGACATCAAGATCCAAGCGGGAACGTGAAGGACCGTTAGGCGTGCGAACTTCTTCGGGTCTGTGAGTGATGATGCCGAAGACGAGATTCGTGATGCGACACGAATGATTACTGAACGAAGCGACGGCTGAGAGAAGGCTGCATATGCGGCAATGAGACCGACAGCAATCAGCACTGCGATGAGACGGTGACCTGTTGTAGCGGCAGCACTGATCCCTATTGTTACAACAGCCGCTGCATATGTCGTAACGAGTGAGAGACCGGTTGAGGCATACGCGTCAAGACGAGGAATTCCGTTACGGACAGCAAGTTCAGCGCGCCCCACGATGGGCCAAATGCCACCCGGGACGTACTTTCCCAATTGACCTGTGAAATACCACGACATGGCATTACGGTGCCGCACATTGTGTGAGCGCGCGACGATCATTGTTACCCAGATCCAACCAATTGATGTCATGGCTGCAAGGCCGAGAAGAAGGCTGAGAATCAGATTGATTGCATTTACTTGACTGAAGGCATCGGATACTTCATCCCACTTTGATACCAATGTCGTAACGACGAATGCAACACCAGCAATCCCGATAGCAATACCTAACAGTGAACTGATGCGCGAAAGGACAGGCCGCGAAATCATCGGCGGTCCTGCATGAACGGGAACGTAGTACGAACTGTTTGAACTTCTTCTGCGGAAATGTCGGCGTACAAGATTGTCGGTTGGTCCTGCGCTTCAGCGATTACTTCACCGAGAGGATTAATGACACGGCTGTCGCCCGCATATGTCAACCCACCACCTGAGCCCACGCGGTTACAACCAATAACAAATGCTTGATTTTCAATGGCACGTGCACGCAATAGCGACATCCAATGCTCTCGTCGACTTGCTGGCCAATTGCCTGGTATGAGAAATACATCTGTGTCTGCGGCCGTTTTCCAAAATTCATCTGCAAAGCGCAGGTCGTAACACACAAAAAGAGTGACTCGTATTCCATCAACGTTGACAGCTACGAAATCTTTGCCTGGGCGGAAATGAGTGTCTTCGCCTCCATATGTGAATGGGTGAATTTTGTGATAGCGGTGTTGTTTACCTTGCGGGCTTACGAGAACAAAGGAGTTGAAGGGTCGAGGTTCATCTGAGGCGACTTCAGGACAACTGCCACCAATCCAAACGTTGTGTTGCGTGGCCATTTGTGTCAGAAATTGTGATGATGGGCCACCTTCAGGCTCGCCAATGTCACTTTGGTCAACAACAAACCCAGTAGAAAACATTTCTGTGAGCAGCACAAAAGTCGCGCCTTGCTCTGCGGCTGTAGCAACGTGGGGAGCGATCTGTGCGAAGTTCGCGTCTCTGTCTGCCCACACAGTGTCGGCTTGAATAACTGCGACTTTCATGCCCACGCTCGCAATTGATCAGACGCCCGAGAAATGGTCGAGAGTTCTTTACAGAAAGCAAAGCGAACCAAATGTCGTCCTTCTGATTCATGCCGCGGATCATAAAGAACTGCTGCAGGAATGGCGACGATTCCTGCTTGTCCGGGAAGTTCACGACAAAATGCAACGCCGTCACCATCAGCGCGCCGCCCTCGAATATCGGCAGTAATGAAGTACGTGCCTTCGGGGGTGATGGGCCGCAGTCCGCACTCTTCAAGAGCCAACATGAGAACGTCACGTTTACGTTGCAGGTCTGCAGCAAGTTCTGCAAAGTACGAATCCGGCAAGCGAAGACCGGCAGCAATGGCTGGTTGAAATGGTGAACCTCCTGCGAAGGTAAACAATTGTTTTGCCATGCGAGTTGCATTTATTAAGGGAGCAGGAGCGCACGCCCACCCAATTTTCCAACCGGTCGTATTGAAGGATTTTCCGCCCGAAGAAATAGTGATGGTGCGCTCAAACATTCCGGGCAGAGTTGCAATAGGGATATGCGTCTTGTTGTCGAATACCAAGTGCTCGTAGACCTCGTCTGAAATCACTATGAGGTCGTGCTCAATGGCAATCTCTGCAACGATCTGAAGTTCCTGCAATGTAAAGACTGATCCGGTGGGATTATGTGGCGAATTCAACAGAATCATTCGTGTACGGGGAGTTATGGAACGTCGCAACTCATCAGCATCGAATTCGTAACGGCCAGACTGTTGCGCACGAAGCGTAATGGGCACGCTAATTGCGCCTGCCAACGCAATGCACCCTGCATACGTGTCAAACAAAGGTTCGAACACAATCACTTCGTCACCGTCGTTCAAGATGCCGAGAAGCGCACCCGCAAGAGCTTCTGTAGCTCCCATCGTGATGAGAATTTCTGTGGCGGGGTCGTAGATGAGCCCCCAGAAACGATCTTCATGCCCGCTGACGGCAAGTCGAAGATC
>CAMDVC010000088.1 GCA_945878785.1 Bifidobacterium breve
TGATCAACACTCATGCCTCTGCGAAGAGCCTCACCGACTTGGAAGATTCTCTCGGGGGTAGCAATAGACGCCTTCATCAGCAGATCCACATCACTCAGACCGTCGTACAACGATTCTCCACTGTCACAATTCAGGCCGAGCCTGCCCTGTTCAAGTGACCGAAGAGCCTTTTGCAAACTTTCAGGAAATGTACGCCCAATAGACATCACTTCACCGACACTCTGCATCTGTGTGCCCAATACTCCAGACGTGCCAGGAAGTTTTTCAAACGCCCATCGAGGGATTTTTGTGACCACATAGTCGATGGTTGGTTCAAAACTTGCTGGGGTCATCTTCGTGATGTCGTTAGAAATTTCGTCAAGCGTGTACCCAACTGCCAGTTTGGCAGCAATCTTCGCAATGGGAAACCCTGTTGCTTTAGAGGCTAAGGCTGAAGATCGTGACACGCGTGGATTCATTTCAATGACTACAAGATCACCATTTGCAGGATTCAGTGCGAACTGAACGTTTGAGCCACCTGTTTCCACACCGACGCGTCGAATACATGCGAATGCCGCATCACGCATCTTCTGGTATTCCACATCAGACAAAGTCTGTGCTGGAGCAACAGTGATTGAATCACCTGTGTGAACACCCATGGGGTCGAAGTTTTCAATACTGCAGATGATGACGCAATTATCAGCATGATCGCGCATAACTTCAAGCTCGTATTCCTTCCAACCGACGATTGACGTCTCGACAAGGATCTCCTTAATTGGGCTTGCATCAAGTCCGATTGATGCAAGCTTTAGGAACTCTTCCATCGTGTTCGCAATTCCGGTTCCGCGTCCACCAAGGATGTATGCAGGACGAATAATGACGGGAAGCCCGATTTCCTTCAAGACTTCTGTTGCTTCGTCCATGTCGTGAGCGATGCCACTGTGAGGAACACTGAGGCCAATCTCGATCATTGCTTGTTTGAACTTGTCACGATCTTCTGCAGTCGCGATCGCTTCAGCATTTGCCCCAATCAGTTCGGGAGTGCCCGGAACACCAACTAGGCCCTTTTCAAACAGTGCCATTGCCAGGTTCAGACCTGTTTGTCCACCGAGAGTTGGCAGCACAGCATCTGGCTTCTCGCGTTCAATGATGCGCGCCAAAATCTCGGGCGTTAACGGTTCAATATATGTGCGATCAGCAAAGTCTGGATCGGTCATGATCGTCGCTGGGTTTGAGTTAGCCAGAATGACTCTGTAGCCCTCTTCCTTCAGTACCCGACATGCTTGAGTACCTGAATAGTCAAACTCGCATGCTTGACCAATAACAATTGGTCCAGAACCAATAATAAGGATTGTGTGTAAATCATTGCGCCGAGGCATTATTTTTCTCCATGAGTTCAGCGAATTGTCCGAATAAGTACTGACTGTCATGTGGACCTGGACCCGCTTCAGGGTGATACTGCACACTGAACGCGCGATGGTCGAGTAAGCGCATTCCTTCGTTGGTGTGGTCATTGAGATTCACATGCGTGATGTCAGCAACTCCCGATAATGAATCAGGGTCGACGCAGAAGTTGTGGTTCTGGCTAGTGATCTCAACTGATTCGGTAGCGATGTGACGGACCGGGTGATTTGCACCGTGGTGTCCAAAGGGCAACTTGAACGTATGTCCACCGAACGCACGAGACAACAACTGATGCCCGAGACAAATTCCGAAAGTCGGAACGCCTGCTTCGACAATTGAACGAATCGCATCTGTGGCACCCAGGACCATTTCAGGGTCACCAGGCCCGTTCGACAAGAAAACCCCTGATGGCGAAAGTGACAACACTTCTTCTGCGGTCATGCCGGCAGGAACCACTGTCACGGTTGCTATTTCAGAGAGATGACGAAGAATAGTTGTCTTAATACCAAAGTCGTATGCGATCACATTGAACTTGCCATCACCGACTGTGTAGGGCTGTGGTGTTGTTACCTCCGATACCAAGTCAATTCCTGATGTTCCTTTTTCATTTTTTGCTGCGGCAAGCAGGGCAGATTGATCTGCAGTTCCAAATGCACCACGCAGTGATCCAGAGTCGCGCAGCAATCGAGTGAGCCGACGTGTGTCAAGCCCTGCTACTCCTGGAAGCTTCTGTGCTTTCAACATTGCATCGAGGCTTGATTCGCTCCGCCAATTACTGTGACGACGAGCCATGTCGCGCATAATGACACCACGAGCAAACGTTCCGCGTGATTCAGAGTCAATTGGAGTGACGCCGTAGTTACCAATATGTGATGTGGTGAAAGTGATGATCTGGCCCGCATATGACGGATCAGTGAAGACCTCTTGATAACCGGTCAATGCAGTGTGGAAGACAACCTCACCGGCTGCGATGCCGTTCTCTGGCATGTACCCCACTGCTTCTCCTTCAAAGACCGAACCGTCTTCAAGCACGAGTGCAATATTTGTAATGTCGGTACTCACGCGAGTGCCTTCCCTTCTTGCACGACCAACTGGCCGTTGTAAATCGTGTGCCGCACGCGGCCACGAAGTTCCATGCCGTGATACGGCGTATTAGTACTGCGACTTGCAAGTTCATCGCGAGAAACGGACCACACAGTGGTGGTGTCCCATACTGCGATGTGTGCTGGTTCACCGACCGCGATTGGTCGGCCCTGATGGTCAGAGATACTTGCGATAACTGCTGGGTTCCATGACATCACGGCAGCAATCTTCTGAGGCGACAAAGTGACAGCGGTGATGACAACACCTAGTGCAGTTTCAAGTCCCAACATTCCCGGCGGGGCCGTATCGAGTGTTTGTTCTTTTGTGTGACCAGCGTGAGGCGCATGGTCCGTTGCTATTGCATCGATGGTTCCATCTGCAAGACCTTCGTGCAGTGCGGTGATGTCGGCCATTGTGCGCAATGGCGGATTGACCTTAAAGATCGGATCAAACCCGGAGAGCAGTTCATCAGTGAGGGAAATGTGGTGAGGCGTAACTTCTGCCGTCACAGGAAGACCCTCGGCCTTAGCTGCACGAACCAATTCGACACTTCCCTTTGTAGAGAGATGCATGAAGTGTTCCCGTGCTCCCGTCATGCGCACAAGTTGAATGTCACGGCGGACCATTTCTTCTTCGGCTGCGGACGGCCATCCAGGGACTCCCATAGTGGAGCAACATGCACCGTCATGCATCACTGCACCCACCGTCATGCTTGCAACTTCACAATGTTGAGAGATTGTCAGGTTCAATCGCTTGGCCGCCATTAGTGCGCGTTGCATTACTAGAGCATCTTGTACTCCGGTGCCGTCGTCAGTAAACAACGTGACACCTTCCTCGGCCAACTGTTCAAAAGGAACCAACTGCGAACCAAGGCGACCAATCGTGATGCATCCCGAGGGAATAACTTCACATAGACCAACTGCACGTCCACGTTCACGAACGAACTGGACAGTTGCCACGTTGTCTTGAGCCGGATCAGTGTTTGGCATCGCTACAACAGCGGTGAACCCACCAAGGACAGCAGCACGACTGCCTGACTCAATAGTCTCAGCTTCTTCTTTGCCGGGTTCACGAAGATGCGTATGAAGATCGATGAAGCCAGACGAGACGTAGCAACCAGCCGCATCGAGAACAATGTCTCCAGTGAGTGAGTCTCCGACTGCCTCAATGACCCCGTTAGCAATACGAACGTCAGCCACAAAAACGGCATCAGGATTCACCACTGTCGCACCGCGAATGACTACCGACTTATTTGATGAGTTCATGCTTCGACTCCGTTCTGCAATGTGGTTGTGGCGTCGCCGCCAAGAAGACTGAAGAGCACAGCCATACGGATAGAGATTCCGTTGGTGACTTGTTGCAATATGCGTGAGCCGGGCACCAAAGATGGATCAACAATCATCTCGACACCACGATTGATGGGGCCAGGATGAAGCAGCAATGCATGACCTTGCATCCGGGCGGCGCGCTCTGGTGTGAGGGCAAACAGCGAGCTGTATTCACGAAGACTCGGCATCTGAGCCGCATCCATTCGCTCACGTTGAATGCGAAGCATGTACACCACATCAACTGCGCCAATAACGTCATCGAGTGAATCAGCTGTAGTAACTCCCCAGCCGTCTAGTGAACTTGGCAGGAACGCTGTGGGAGCCACCAAGACAACATGCGCTCCAAGACGCGTGAACACGTCGATATCACTACGGGCAACTCGTGAATGTTTAATATCACCGACAATCGCAACAGTTCGGCCCTGCATCGAATTCAATTCTTTGAAGTTCCGAGTGATTGTGTAGGCGTCTAGAAGTGCCTGTGTCGGGTGCTGGTGCCAGCCATCACCCGCATTGATAACTGCTGCGTCTGTCCATTGTGTGATTTGCTGTGGAGCACCACTCGATTTATGACGAACCACAAACGCGTCAACACCCATCGCAGACAATGTCTCTATGGTGTCGCGCAAACTTTCACCTTTATTCACGCTTGAGGAACTCGCGATAAAAGTCATCACTTCTGCAGAAAGCCTGGTTGCAGCGGTTTCAAAACTCAGGCGGGTTCGTGTGGAGTCTTCAAAGAACACGCTGGCTACCGTGCGACCCCGCAACGCGGGAACCTTGGGCACTGCTCGTGAATTGATTTCTGCCATGTGGTCAGCCATCGCCAAGAGAGAAACGATGTCTTCAGTGCTGAGGTCGCGCGTCGACAAGAGATGCTTCATTGCGATTCCCCTGATGCAGTAGCGACAGTAACTCCGTCTGGCCCGACACTGACTTCATCAGAAAAGTGCGTCGGAATGTTCTTTCCCACATAGTCGGGACGAATAGGCAATTCACGATGTCCGCGATCAACCATGACCGCTAGTTGCACAGCACGTGGACGCCCATGGTCATTCAGTGCTTCTAATGCCGCGCGCACTGTGCGTCCTGTGAACAAGACGTCGTCAACAAGAACGACTGTGCGTCCTGTCAGGTCGACTGGGATATCAGTAGGCGCAGACAGAACTAGGGGTCGAAGACTGAAGTCGTCTCTATACATGGAGATATCAACTGCTCCGAGAGGAACTGATACCGCAGGGGAAATCTGAGCGATGTTGTTATGGAGCCGGCTCGCGATCCATGTTCCACCTGTCTGCATGCCGACGATAACCACATCAGATAAATCAGAATTTCGTTCAACGATCTCGTGAGCGATGCGCTTCAACGCCTTGTCAATATCGGTGACGCCGAGAATCTCGGATGACACTGTCGATGCCTGACTCATTGCGCAAGAACCTCTGGAAGGACGGGCATGAAAAACGCCCCTCGCGAGGGGCGTGCGTGCATGAAG
>CAMDVC010000089.1 GCA_945878785.1 Bifidobacterium breve
CCTTCATGAATGGTGATGCCTGCGTCTCGGCAATGTTGCACCAGTGCATGATCAAACTGAGAACGTGGGGCAATGGCAGCAAAGACACCGCCAACGTCTGGCAAGGCAAGTTCGATTGTTCGGCCAGTCGGGGAGTGCACAACAACATCAGAGGTGACCTGCCAATCAGGAACTCGCGATGGGTCAAAGCCAAGCTGTTCAAGGATTCGCAATGCGTTAGTAGTGAGTCCATCGCCGCAACACTTGTCTCGCGGGAACGTGGCTTTGTCCACCACTGTTACGTCGTGACCGAGACGATGAAGAGTGGCGGCACAGGCAGTTCCTGACGGACCCGCTCCGATAACAAGGACCTTGCTTGGCACGTTTCAGAGGCTAGGGGGCAGTCGGGCTATGTGGGTAGTGACATGAGTTCGTACTATTGAGGCGTGGCATCCGTCGGGTGCCCAGTGAATCATGGAGGCCATCGTGGCAAAGTTGTGTGAAGGACGCGTCGCAGTCGTTACAGGAGCAGGTCGTGGCATTGGCCGCGAGCATGCGCTCAGTTTGGCAAGTCAAGGAGCAAAGGTTGTTGTTAACGACCTCGGCGGAAACGTTGACGGAAGTGGTGGCGACCTCAGCCCTGCAGATCAAGTTGTTGCAGAAATCAAGGCCATGGGCGGCGAAGCTGTTTCAAACGGCGACGACATTTCGTCATGGGAAGGCTCACAGCGTCTCATCAATACCGCAGTTGAATCATTTGGTGACCTGAACATCGTTGTAAACAACGCAGGCATCTTGCGCGACCGCATGCTTACCAACATGACTGAAGAAGAGTGGGACGCAGTTATCAAGGTTCACCTCAAGGGAACCTTTGGTCCATCACGTTGGGCAGCTGCGTACTGGCGCGAGCAGGCAAAAGCCGGCAAGCCAACAACAGGTCGCATCATCAACACCACGTCGGTGTCTGGTATCTACGGAAACCTCGGACAAACCAACTATGGCGCAGCAAAAGCTGGTATCGCTTCATTCACCATCATCGCTGCACTCGAGCTTGCACGCTTCAACGTCACTGTGAACGCAGTGGCACCAGTTGCGCTTACTCGTATGACAGAAGGTCTTGGTAATGCACCAGAGACCGACGAAGAGCGCGAAATGCGTTCACCTCGTTGGATTGCACCAATCGTCACATGGCTCGCTTCTGACGAAGCAGCTGGCGTTACCGGTCGCATCTTCGAAGCAAGTGGTCAGACACTCGCTATTGCTGAAGGTTGGCATCGTGGACCAAGTCATGCTCCAGTAGAAGACCCAACCACTCTCGGACCTATCGTTGCTGAGTTGTTGAAGGCTGCTCGCCCGAACGCCGGAATGGACGGCCGTGACGGTTCATGGCCTCAGAGCGCTCGATAAAGAAATAAGAAGGACACACAATGGCACTAAACCCAGAAGCAGTCGGATCAATCGGCGAGCCGTACAAAATCTCATGGACATCAAAGGACTCATTGCTCTATGCAGTAAGTCTCAATGTCAGTTCAGATCAATTGGATTACGTCACAGAAAACTCAACCGGCGTCACACAGAAGGCACTTCCTACAATGCCCGTTGTTTTGGGCTCAGGTCAGGCAACTGCCGCATCAAACCCAATGCGCAATGTTGGTGAATTCAATTTCGCAAACCTTGTGCACGCGTCGCAATCAATCACTTTGCACCAACCGCTTCCTGTTGAAGGAACCGCAACGGTACAAAGCAAGCTTGTTGCAATGTATGACAAGGTAAAAGCTGCAGTCATCGTTACTGAGGCCGAAGCGACTGATGCTGATGGCAAGCCGTTGTACTCAACTCGCTCATCTGTGTTCATTCGTGATGCAGGCGGCTTTGGTGGAGAACGTGGACCAAGTGGTGCACAAAATGAACCACCAGCAAAAGCTCCGGACCATGAAATCACATTTCAGACGTCGCTTGACCAAGCGTTGCTGTATCGCTTGAACGGCGACCGCAATCCATTGCACTCAGATCCGAATCATCCGGCTGTTGCAGCAGGAGTGTTCCCGAAGCCCATCTTGCATGGTCTTTGCACATACGGATTCACCGGCCGTGGTTTGTTGAATGCACTATGTGGTGGCGATGCAAATCGCTTCAAGCACATCGAAGGCCGATTCGCTTCGCCAGTGTTCCCCGGTGAAGCACTCACCATCAAGATGTGGGAAACAGCAAAGGGCGAAGCAGTATTCACAACCTCTGTTGGTGACCGCGTGGTTATCGACCAAGGCCTAGTGCGCTTCAGCTAAAGCCAAAACTTCCGGATCGGGCCGCCCTTCGGGGCGGCCTTTTCTATTCACCACAAATTCACAATATGTTGTGCATTTCGTACATGTAAGATAAGCCAATGATTTCCGACAATCAAGCGAGTCTGAAATGAAGAAATCAGTTCTTGCGTGGGTCGCCACATTGGCTCTGATACTTATTTCAGGGTTAGTGCCGACGAGCAGGGCTAATGCAGCACCGTCATGGCTCGAACAATGTGTCACCAACGTCAATGATCCACTTTTCGACAAGGCCTTTATTCTCTCCCTAGTCGGGTATTCGTCAGAAGCTGATTTTGAAACAAGCGTTACGAATGGAACGTGGACCGTTCAACTCGCTACTGGGTCGGGTGCGTTCGGTTACCACCGCGGAAATAGTCCAGATTTGTATTGTGGCAACGGTCTGAACAACTCGCGAGATTATCTTGATTCATACAACGGCAGTCGAGATTTCTTCATCGGTGGCGCTGGTAACGATTCCATGACGGGCACTATGTGGTACTCCACTTTTTACGGTGGTGAAGGTAATGACGTTGCCAACAGTGTTGAGGAAGCGTCGTATTTTTATGGTGGTCCCGGAACTGACAGTTGTACGAATGTCTCTACTGGATCTCCCTGGGGTTCGTTTTGTCTCACTGATGGTGGTCCAGCTCCGGCGGTTCCGGGGACACCGCCCACGCCGACAGCTGTTGCTGATATCGCTTCCGCTGTTGTAGCTGTTGCCGCCGGCTCTGGTGGTACGCCCACTTCCTACACAATTACCTCGACTCCAGGTTCAGCTACCTGCACTGTGACTGGTTCGTCTGGCAACTGCACTGTTGCTGGTTTAACAAATGGAACGTCGTACACGTTTAAGGCAACGGCGACAAATGGTGGCGGTACCTCTGCTGCGTCTGCTGCGTCGAATGCCGTAACCCCACAACCTGCAGTTCCGGGTACACCGCCCGCGCCGACTGCTGTTGCTGGCGTTGCGTCCGCTGTTGTAACTGTTGCAGCAGGTTCAGGTGGCACACCTGCTTCCTACACAGTTACCTCGACTCCGGGTTCAGCTACCTGCACGGTGACTGGTTCGTCTGGCAACTGCACGGTGTCTGGTTTAACGAACGGTACGTCGTACACGTTTAAAGCGACCGCAACGAATGGTGGCGGCACATCGGCTGCCTCAGTTGCATCAAATGCAGTCACTCCGCAACCGATCGTTCCGGGTACACCGCGTACTCCAACTGCCGATGCTGGAGTTTCTTCTGCTGTTATAACTGTTGCCGCAGGTACAGGTGGTACCCCTGCGTCGTATCGAGTGACTTCCACTCCCGGATCTTTTACGTGCACGGTTACTGGCGCTTCTGGTAGTTGCACTGTTACTGGTTTGACTAACGGAACGTCGTACACATTCAAGGCAACGGCGACAAACGGTGGCGGTACCTCTGCGGCTTCTGCTGCATCTGATTCTGTGACGCCGCAACCTGCAATACCGGGAACGCCGCCCGCGCCAACTGCCGAGATTAGCGATGCGTCTGCTGTTGTAACAGTTGCTGCAGGTTCTGGCGGTACACCTACTTCGTATCGAGTGACCTCTACTCCTGGCTCTCTCACATGCACAGTTGTTGGTTCGTCTGGTGATTGCACAGTGACTGGCTTAACGTACGGCACGTCATACACGTTTAAGGCAACTGCATCGAATGCTGGCGGTACATCTTCATCATCTGTGTCGTCTAATGCAGTAACTCCGGTGGCTCCCACTACGACAACTGCTGCACCAGCATTATCAATTGTGATTCAGGCCCCTGTGACGACAGTTGCTCAAGGCCAGGTATCTGTTGCAACGATTGCTCCGACAACTACAACAACCAGCATTGCTGTTGCAGGCGCTTCAGTCGCTGCAACGAAAACAACAACGACGACGACTATTGCCACAACACGCGCCGAAGCGCGAGCCACAACTACGACGGTGCCAGCCCCTACGACAACCACGACTATGGGTCCACCATCTGCTGGCAAAGTTTCAGCCGGACAGACGGCAGTGCAGGTTGATGGTGTTGCCACTGATGCAGTGGTAACTCGACAAGCAAACCAGATGGTCATCAACGCGGGATCATTGAATGCAACTTTGTCCGGTGTTGATGATTCGGGTAAGAGGTTGCCACTTGATAGTGATGGCAATCTTCATTTGGCTGTGGGTGATGTCATCAAGGTCAGCGTTGGTGGATTCAAACCCGGATCAGCAGTCGAAGTATGGCTGTTTTCTACTCCGAGAAAACTGGGCACGATTGTTGTCGGCCCTGATGGGAAAATCGATGGCAAATTCTCGATACCAACCGGAGTTAAATCTGGATCTCACAGAGTGGTAATCACCGCCAGGTTGGCCAACGGAAAGCCAACTACTTTCACGCTCGGAATTCTGGTCGGGAACATCTCTAAGACGTCAACCCTCACTCGAGTGCTCATCGCGATTCCGATCACGTTGGCAATTGGTTTTGGCTTCCTGTTGCCAACCCAAATGCGCCAACGTCGACGTCGTCGATTGACAGCTAGTTAATAGAACTCGTATTACGGATTAGGCCGCCCCTTAGGGCGGCCTTTTCCTTACCAGGCTTGGGTTTTCCATTCCTGATAAATATGACTGATTTAGTCGGGAATAACGCTAGATTGGTTGAATGCCAACGACCACATGGACCAAAACGTCCGTCGCTCTTCACGCAGACGAGATAGCTGCTGCTGCCCGCGACCTTGAGCATGCCACGCCCGTTGAAATTGTGCGATGGGCTGCAGATCAGGTGGGAAGCGACATCACCGTGACATGCAGTTTTGAAGACGTGGTTCTTGCACATGTTGCGGCGACTGCAGTTCCTGGAATTGAAATCGTGATGATTGATACTCAGTACTTGTTTGCAGAGACTCAATGGCTTGCTGAAGAGTTGCG
>CAMDVC010000090.1 GCA_945878785.1 Bifidobacterium breve
CGTTGCATAATTCCCATGAGTGGGTTTTATGAGTGGGATCGTACGGACCCAAAGCGGAAGGTTCCGTTCTTTGTTACGCGTGAAGATGGTCGTCTGATGTTGGTCGCTGGAATATGGACTCCATCACCAGCGCTAGAAGATCGACACACTTTTTCCTTGATTACTCGGGAAAGTGTGGACGATCTTTCACATATTCACAGCAGAAGCCCTGTGGAATTACATGCCGACGACGCACTGGAGTGGATGTGTAACCCAGTTCCGCCCCTTGAACTGTTCGAACCCGAAATACAACCACGATTCGTTGCTAGGAAAGTCTCCTCGCGTGTAAACAGTGTTCGCAACAACGATGCGTCGCTAATTTTGCCCGATGAAGAGCCACTCGAGAGTAGCGACTTAACTCTGTTCTAGAGAGAAGCGAGAGCGGCGGTAATTTTCTTTGCCTGTTCTTCCAGTGTTGAACGCTCGACACTGGCTGCTGCATTAGCAAAACTAAGTTGCCCCATATGGGTTGTTGGTATCAAATGAATATGACTGTGATTCACTTCGTATCCAGCAATGATGAGGCCGACCTTTTCGCATGGAAATGCAATGGCTAGGGCTCGCGAGATTCGGTGGGACACTTCAAAGAGATGCGATGCGATGTACGGAGATAAATCCACCCAGTGGTCCACCTCATCTCGCGGAATGACAAGTACGTGTCCGTCGGCCAAGGGATTAATTGACATGAATGCAACGCAGGCTTCGTCTTTGTGAACGAATGTTCCAGGAATTTCACCGTTAATGATGCGTGTAAAAATAGTTGTCATCCCGTGTAGCCGCCTGACACGTTGAATACATCTCCCGTGCAGTATTCAGACTCGGGGCCTGAGAGGAAACGGATCATGTCTGCTAATTCTTCCGGTTCACCTAGGCGTCCCTTACCGATTCTCATAGTGATTCCTGCGAGCATGGTTTCACTGAACGGTGTGAGCAGGGGAGTGCGAATGTACCCAGGGCATATGGCATTGACATTGATGCCTAAGGCCGCAACTTCGGCAGCTACAGCCTTAGTAAGAGTGATGATTCCGGCTTTTGCTACCGAATAATGCGGAGCTCCAGCGGCAGGGTACAAACCGAGCACTGAAGAGATATTGATGATGCGACCCGACCGCTGTGGTTGCATGTGGGTGAGTGCAGCTCGGCATCCGTAAAACGCTCCATACAAATGAACCTTGATCATTCGGTCCCAGTTTTCATCTGTTAAGTCGCGTAGATAGTTCATCGGACTCATCTTTTCAATGTCGCCGCCCATTCTCTTTGTTACGTTCTCAATCATGAGGTCCGTTTTTGACGCTGCGTCCTGAGGTGCAATGCCTGCGTTGTTGATCATGATGTCGAGACGCCCCAATTTTTTCACAGCGTCGTCAACTGCCGATGTGAAGGCGGCTGAATCCGTTACATCAAACGCATACGCGATGCCACCAACTTCGTGTGCAACTCTCTCGGCAGCAGCAAGGTTTAGGTCGTTTATGGCGATCATGGCTCCATCGGCGGCAAGCCGGCGGGCGGCTGCTTCTCCGAGGCCTGAACCTCCTCCCGTGATGAAGGCAACATGGTTTTCAAGGGCTGGTTTCATATCAGCAGACTATGTCGGTCGCTGTTGGGGATTGGTCACTGGGGCTACCATTCAGGTGTGCGTATTCGCGAAAACCTAACTATTCCGAATGCGTTATCAGTGTTGCGTCTTGCAATGTTGCCAACATTCGTCAGTCTGTTTGCTGATGGGCGGGTAGTGGCGGGAAGTTGGTTCTTCGGCCTTCTTGCTTCTACGGACTGGATTGACGGGTATATCGCACGCCGATTTAACCAGGTCAGCGAACTGGGAAAGATTCTTGATCCCATTGCTGATCGAACTGTGTTTTTTGTCGGAATTGGTGCTGCCTTGTATTACGACTATTTGCCGATCTGGTTCGGAATCGTCATTTTGATTCGAGAAGTTTCTATCTCGGTTCTTATGGTTGTGGCAACGGCATTGGGTATGGAACGATTCCCCGTGACGCGCCTCGGTAAGTGGGCCACGTTTGCGTTGATGGCTGCAGTTCCGTGGATCACGCTTGGATCGGCTGGTGGCGCGTGGACTGTCTTTACCTATATGGGATGGGCGGTCGGAATCCCAGGAGTTTTTGTTTCGTACAAGTCGTTCTTTGAATATCTGCCGTCGGTGAGGAGTCACTTGGCGTCTGGCAGAAGGTCGTAGAGAGTACCGTTAGAGAAGTGACAGTTCCCCCGCAACTCCGATATTCCAAAGATCACGAATGGGTACTACTTGATGGCTCACGCGCCAGGGTTGGCATCACTGACTATGCCCAAGACGCTTTGGGTGACATCGTCTTCATCCAACTTCCTGAGATCGGTTCGTCCATAACATTGCATGACGGAATTGGTGAAATCGAGAGCACGAAAAGTGTTAACGATGTGTACGCACCGGTTTCTGGAACAGTTGTTGCTGTTAACGAGGCGCTTATCGCGACTCCGGAATTGTTGAATACAGACCCTTACGTAACAGGATGGATTTGTGATATTGAGGTCTCGGAAATCTATGATTCAGAATTAATGAGCCCGGAGCAGTACTCAGCACTCATCGGTGCTTAGTCGAGATAGCAGTCATGTCGTACGTATTTTGTAATCAGTGTGGTCATCGGAATCCTCCTGTGTCAGCGTTCTGCTCTGCGTGCGGAACTGTTCTCGATCTTGTGTCCGATCACACAATTACCTTGACGAAAACGGATGCGCTTCAAGACGCTCCAGGGCCGCAAGACGACATTCACGTTTCCCTGTCTCAAATTTCTCAAGGAACAGCTATTTTGGTTCTTCGTGGTGGGGAAGGAGAAGGAGATCATTTTGTTTTGTCGTCCGTCGTCACCAACATTGGGCGCCACGCTGATTCCGATATATCTCTTGATGACATCACTGTTTCCCGTCGGCATTGTGAGATTTCTCACGAGGGCGACAGGTTTGTAGTTCGCGATGTGGGTTCCCTGAACGGTACTTACGTCAATCAGAAGCGTGTAGATCTCATTGAACTGACGCAGGGTGACGAAATTCAAATAGGGAAGTTCCATTTGGTCTTCTTGGAAAGACCGGATGAAAAATCATGATCGAGCGTGACTATTTATCTATTGGCGAAGTGCTCGCGCAACTCTTAGAAGAATTCCCCGACGTAACTATCTCGAAGATTAGATTCCTCGAAAGCCAAGGCTTAATAGTGCCGGAAAGAACACCCTCGGGTTATCGAAAATTTACCTCCGCTGAAGTGGTACGTCTTCGATTCATTTTGCAAGAACAGAAGAACAATTTCCTTCCGTTGCGTGTGATCAAAGGCAGACTGGATGATGAAAGCAATGACATCAGTCGAGATATTGTCAATATCAGTGAGTTGGTGACTACGTCTGGTCACCCTGCTGCGAGAGCAGCAATGCCTCGTCCAGCAGTAACAGAACAATCATCTCAACTTGAACAGGATCCCATTATTCCTGCCTCCGTAAAGCGTCAGCAGAGAAAAGTAGCGTTGCAACACGCTGATAAAACCGAATCAATTCCTCGTGATCAACTTCTTGAACAAGTCCACATAGATGCAGCCTTCCTGAAAGACTTAGAGGCGGCAGGCCTCGTTAGTGGACACAACGTCGGAGATACAACCTTTTTTGATACCCACTCAGCCTCTGTCGCTCGAACAGCTGGACGGTTCCAAGAAATGGGAATAGACATCCGCCATTTGCGCGCTTGGAAGTCGTCGGCAGATCGCGAATTAAGTCTTTTCGAACAGAGAATTTTGCCTCTTCTACGTCAGAGGAATCCAGCATCACGCGACGAAGCCCTTGAAATGCTTGCCGAGTTCATGGAACTTGGTGGTGAATTGCGTAACTCATTGTTGATGCGCGACGTCGCTCGGTTAACGGAACAGAAATAAACATGAAGTCGCTCTCGGTACGTGGTGTGCGAATTGATCGAATCTCAAACACGCCTGTTGTGACATTGCGTGAAGAGGATCCACCGCGTCGACAATTTGAAATTTTTATTGGTGCGCCAGAAGCAGCGGCCATCAAGACAGCTCTTGATGATGAGCAAACTCCTCGTCCATTGACACACGATCTCTTCGTACTAGCCCTTGAGCGGGTGTCTGTCTCTGTGAGCCGTGTGGTTCTAACTCATGTATCAAATGGCACCTACTACGCTGATTTGATTCTTACTCCTGACGGTGGTCCAGAGGTGACAGTGTCATCGCGGCCATCCGATGCGGTTGCCATTGCATTGCGGGCCTCATGTCCCATATTTGTTCTTGATGAGCTCATTGATCTGGTTGGTGAGGTAGTCGAAGAGGACGAATCCCGTACGGATACGGGGATTATCGACGAATTTCGGGATTTCATTGAGAATATTTCTCCAGAAGATTTCGATACTTGACATCTTGACGGGATGGGCCTTCTGGCCGTAGCGTCTTACACCCGCGTAGTTTCCATTCCGAAACGACACTAGGGCTACACGAATCGACACCTCAATGAATCAAACTTTTAGTGGAACACAGGCAGCAGACGTGGCGGGTATTACCTATCGTCGCCTCGATTATTGGGCTCGCACTGATCTAGTACGCCCGTCAGGTACCGATGCTGTGGGGAGTGGAAGTCGTCGTCGTTACACATATCGAGATCTGCTCGAGTTGCGAATAATTAAGCAACTTCTTGATGCCGGTATCCGTTTGGAATCGATACGTAACGTTTTTGCGTATCTTCGCGACCATGTTGAAACCGAGATTTCAGCAGCTCATTTGGTCATTGATGGCTCATCCATAGTTTTGTGCAATGGGGATGAGCTAATTGACGTAGTGCGTCATGGGCAAGGCGTTCTGAATATTCTTCCTATGGATTCAGTGCGTGAACAAGTTGACAAACAGATCGTGCTGCTTCATCCAATTAAAGACTCGAACGAAGTCGCAACTTCCCAGGCTGTGTAAAGGTGCGGTTTTCTCCGCTCGATGCACAGCATCGTTTGCTAGACGCAAAAATGGTTCCTTTCGGAGGCTGGGACATGCCC
>CAMDVC010000091.1 GCA_945878785.1 Bifidobacterium breve
GCAGCCGCTACTCCACGCGAGATCATTGAATTGGAATTCGATTGAGACGCGATTCGTGCACTGACATCAGCTGCTCGGTGTACTCGAAACGACGCATCAGTCAAACGCCCGACATGCACGATGAGGAGAAACAACATCATCAATGCAGGAACAAGAATAAGAGCTTCCACAGTTAGTGAACCCCGCGAAATGTTTTTCATCATCTGTCCTGCTCCATGAGGAACTGTTCGCGGCTAACAATTGCTGACCGTGTCACCGATGTAGGAAGAAAGGGAACTACTGACTGAACCGCCACTTTTACTGTGACACGGACGGACCTGCTACCAATTTCTAACGATGGTGCGGAATATATATGAGATCCCAAGTCTGAAACCACTTGTTCCATTTCATTCAGTGCCCGCACAACATCATTTCCTTCGCTATGAGAAAATGCTGCAATCTGAGCCCCGCGAATGGCTGCAACATTCGCCACATGGGCACCATGAGCTAGAGCGGTTGCGTGAACACCGAGAAAGAAGATCCCAAGAATCGCCGGGACGAGTAGCACCGCTTGGATGCTGGCCTCGCCCCGGTTACGCCTCGCCTCAAAGGGAAGCATCATCCGAGGTTGAGCGAATTTGCCTTGTCGCGTACACGCGAACTGATGATTCCACCCACGGTGATAGCGAGGGCGATCAGTGCTGCTGCCATAACGACAGTTGTTGCACTCACTTCTCCTCGTGCAATGTCTCGCTCGTGAGAGGCATCAAACCGAATTCGGTAGTACTGATATAGCTGTCGTGAAATTGACATTATTTTCTCCTTATTTTTGAGAGCTTAAAAGTGCGCTACAGCGCACCCACGGTTCCGACAAATGCCGGATATCCGACGAGCAGTATGAAACCGAGAAACAGAAGCACTATTGGTAAACCCATGTGTTCAGTGCGTTGTTCAGCTTCATGTTCAATACGCGCCAGGTTTCTGCCACGCAATGCTGTTGCCTTTGCGGCTAAGGACTGACGAATACGCGCGCCATGTTCTCCGGCCAATTGCACGCTGTGAGCGACGTCCTCAAGAGATTCAACACCAGTACGTTCACCTAGTTCTCTTAGCGAGTCCCAGTACGACCCGCGGGAGCTCTGTGCGCGCACAAGTGCAAGACGAATCTGTTCAAAGCTAAATCCATCACCAGCACCTGCTGCTGCGAGCATTGCTGTTTCGACTCCCGCACCTCCGGCCAACAGAACATTCACAAGATCCAAATAAACAGCAACTGCAAGGTCCATGTCAGACCGACGAATTCGACTCGCAGTGGCAACTTGCTTCACCGGTATGTGCCATGAAAGAAATGGAACTGCAATACATAAAAATAGGATGACGATGAGTGGTGGTTTATTCCAAAGGGAGATCCACAGGATGGTTGACAATAGGCCGCACACCGTCAGAAAGATGGTCCGTTGGATTGATTGGCGTACAAAATCAACTTCAGTGATGCCCAGTAGTTCCAAATCAGCCACTTCTGGCAATAAGCCCTTCATGATATGACCCCTACAGTGCGGCCCGTTAGGAACCTCGCCGGAGTTCGAATTTGAGCAATTCGTTGTAGCCACCAAATGGCAAAACCAAATGACAACGAAATACAGAAAGCAACAACAATGCCTTCTGCAGAAGCAAACGGGGCGAGGTAAGGACGATTGAACACAACCAGGCCTGCAATGAAGGTTCCAACTGTTCCTGTGATGATTCGCACTGCGGAACGTGACCGAGCACGTGAGACCCATATGCGTAAATACAAGTGACATTCTGCTCGCGCGCAGTCACTTAAGTGGCCGAGTAACTGGCCAAGATCTCTTGTCTGATGCTGCGCAGTTGTAATGAGTGCTGCAACCACAAAGTCGCATGTGGGATGTGCCACATCATCTGCAAAACGGCGCAAGCCATCTTCTAATGATCCATACCGCAGAGATGCAACAAGTCGACGAACAGGAGCAGAGATTGCACGAGGAGCATGAAGTTCAGTTGCAATGATTGCTTGTTCAAGACCAGACGATGCGGAAATTGTGTCTCGCAAGTTCTCAGTCCACGTTGCTACAGCTTCCACTAACGCGCGCTGATCGTCTGCCTGGCGCTTCCGAACAGAGTGGTCATGCAATGCATCACCAACCGCTACTACGCCTCCAGATCCACGTACTGCCATAAGTGCACCTCCGGCAATAACCAAACCGATAATGATCCAAAGAATTAGCTCCACGACAGTTCCCGCGCCCGTGGAAAGCCATGCCTTTCCAATTGTGTAGCGGTAGCTCCACGCAATGCCACAAATTGTGGTGTAGTGCTATTAACTGAATAGACCTCGTTAGAGACAATTGAGGTCCCATCAGCGTCAACTACTTCATGTATCGAAGTTATTCGCCGAACATTGTCTCTGATTTCGACATGAACCACAAAATGAATTGCGCTCGCAATGAGAAGGTTGACCGTCTCCGTTGGCACCCCGGTTGAAGCCATTGATACGTATGCCAACAATTTCGGAAATACCGATCGAGCACTATCAGCGTGCAACGTGCACATAGACCCGTTGTTCCCTTGGCTCATCGCAAGCAACATAGGAAATGCTTCTCCACCCCGTACTTCTCCCACCACCACACGATCTGGATCCATTCGTAAAGCCATACGAGTGAGGTCGGCCATGGTGATTTCGCCTTGACCTTCGATATTTGCTGTGCGCGCTTGTAACGCATCATGGTCAGGGTGAGCACTCTGAAAATGATCAATGCCCAATTCATAAGCATCTTCTATGGTGACTATCCGTTCCAGTGGCCCGATTTCATTGATGAGCGCACGAAGCAAAGTGGTTTTACCCGATCCAGTTCCACCGGCAACAATTATGTTTTTTCGGCTGCGCACAGCTGCAGCAAGGAACCTTCCAACTTCTGGTTCCATCATTTGCCTTTCGACAAGTTGAGGAATAGCTGAAAATTCAAAACGGTGTCGCCGAATTACAAGAGTTGGATGAGCCGATATTTCCATCGCTGCGAACAGTCGCGAGCCATCAGGCAACTGCAAGTTGAGTTCAGGATGCGCAGGATCAAAACGTTGTTCTCTGTGTCCCATTCGTGAAGCGATGCGGCGAATGAGATCAACTAATTCAGCGTCGGTTTGAACTATCGGCGGATGTTCATGTCGCTCGCCATTTCGAGTCTTTACCCATACAGGAAAGTTGCCACGAATGTGAATATCGGAGATGTCATCATCCTCGAGAAGTGGTTCCAATCGACCAAGGCCTAAGACTTGAGCAATTGCTTCATCGATAATTTTCCGGTCATCAGGATCGGGAATTGCATCAAACCCCCAAGCATCTAAGGGTCGAGCTCGGGCTAGAACGCCCGCGGCTGTTAGACGTGCCATGTGCCGTTCCTCGTCTATTGACGGGGGCAACTGATCCTCCTTGTGACGACGCACTCGATCATCTGCCAACGCTGTTGCAATTGCGCGCGTAACTTCTGGAATGGTTGGTGAGGGGGTGTTCATTGACTGTCTCCCTTGACAATTGACAGATGAAGTGGTCCAGAAGCTGCAATGGCAGTAGCAAGACTTTCTGGTGCACGTACGGTCACAACAAACTGAGTTCCCATATCTGCAGGTGGCATCACTGACTGCACAACTGTTGTTTCCTTCAGACTGCGGACACTGCCGCTGCCGTCGTTGCTAGGAGTAACCACCACACGAACCGTGTCGCCGGCAACTAATGACGGCGGGAAGTTTCCAGAATCCACTGCGATTGCAATGAAGGCTTCCCCCGCCATAAGCCGAGAATTTGGTACGTCAACTTTTAGGGAAATTGTTGCAGGCACGCCTCCGGTTGCTGGAGATGAACTTCCACCACTAAGAAATAAGGCCATTGTTATTCCAGCCAGAACAACAACTACACCAATAAGTACTTCCAGCCGCATGCGTTTTGGCGCACTTTTTATTGGAGGAGTTACACCTGGTTGCGGCGTTCGGAGTACCGACAACCGCTCGGCAATGCCTGGGGCTCCAAAGTTGCTGGATGCTTCTGACATCTATTTCTCCCTCAAGATACAAACGACAACTGCCGTCGCGAGTGATGTGTGGACGGACAACATATGAAAGGAAAGAAAGATTTACCAGTCAGCTTTCAATGAGTTTGCCGTGACCCCGTCGCAGTGAGGAATTTTTGGATGTTCACACTGGATCCCAATCCAGCGTTGCGCCAGCGGTTTAAAGCTCTCCGCGATCGAGGCGAGAAAAGATAGACACTGCAGTGGTTTGCAGGTCGTCTCGGTCGGCAAGTTGTTGAGCTGCGCGTACTTGGCGGGCTACGCGGGGGTTTCGAACAAAGCGATCTTCGTGGCGAAGGAAAAAGTCCCAATACAAAACAGTGAACGGGCAGGCATCTTCACCGACACGTTTCTTGCGGTCATATGCACAACCTTTGCAATGGTCGCTCATACGATCGACATACGCGCCACCACTTGCATATGGCTTTGTAGACAACATGCCACCATCTGCATATTGAGACATACCAATAACGTTCGGCACCATTACCCACTCAGCTGCGTCTATGTAACTGTTCCACATCCACTTCGTCAACTGCTGTGGGTTGATGCCGGCGATCAGTGAGAAGTTTCCAAGAATCATTAAGCGTTCGATGTGATGCGAGTACGAACGCTCATTCACTCCTTGAAGAACAGACTTCATGCACGCCATAGAAGTTTTCTCTGGATTAGTAAACAGTTGCGGTAAATCACGCGTTGCATTGAGTGAGTTCATCTCTGCGTAATCAGGCATCCATTGCCAGTAACAGTTCCAAATGAATTCACGCCAACCAATGATTTGGCGAATGAATCCTTCAGCACTGCTAATGGGCACTCGACCTGATTCAAATTCCTTGCACGCAGCTGCCACTACTTCTTCAGGTAACAACAGACCGAGATTGAGATATGGAGAAAGGAGCGAATGCGCCAGGTGCCAGTTTGAGGCAAGCATCGCATCTTCATGTTCGCCGAACATCGGCAAAAGATTTTGCATGAAATAGTTCAT
>CAMDVC010000092.1 GCA_945878785.1 Bifidobacterium breve
TGGAACGAATCAAAGTAACCATCTGAGAACGCAGCGTTTGCGGCGCGCTCTTCGGTGATTGTCAGTGATGATGCCACTACGTCACATGTGCCAGCTTTTGGTGCCAACCAAATTCCGTCGAATGGCTGAACTGTGACTTCAAGCGAGAGGCCGTAGCGTTCTGCAATTGCGGTCATGATGTCCATGTCGAATCCGGTCCAAGTGCCATCTTCGTTCTGGAATTCGAATGGCTCGTATGGGGCATCTGAGCAGACAGTTAACTTGCCCTCAGCAATTGGCGTGAATGTCAACTCCTGAGCTTCGGTTGAACCTGCTGCAGCAGTTGTGTCTGATGATGAATCACTGCCGCCGCATGAAGCGACAATGAATGAAAGTGCTGCAAGCGATGCAAGCAGGCGGGTGGTACGTGCCATGGTGACTCCTAAGGGTGTCGTTGGAAATGTTTCTACGACCTTAGACCACTCGCAGAGGGGTAGCCATTTCGGCCATATTTGACGGTGCCCGCACCCCGCGTCGCTAAGCGGCAATACTCGTAACGGTGAAACGGCGTACGGATATTGAAGGGCTGCGCGCCATTGCCGTGCTTGCGGTTTTGCTTTTTCACGCCGGAGTCCCTGGTGTCGGTGGGGGATATGTCGGAGTTGATGTCTTCTTTGTGGTGTCGGGCTTTCTCATTACCTCCTTACTGGTGGCAGAAAAGACGAATACAGGGAAAGTCTCTTTAGGGGCTTTTTATGCCAGGCGTGCCAGGCGCATTTTGCCTGTCTCAGCATTAGTGGCAGTCGCAACTCTTATTGCATCATGGATCTGGTTAGAGCCACTGCGCTTACGTTCGCTTGCTGACGATGTTCTTGCAGTTGCCTTGTTCTCATCTAACTTTGTGTTTGCGCATCGTGGAGCTGACTACTTGCAGTCTTCGCTGCCGCCTTCGCCGTTGCAGCACTACTGGAGTTTGGCTGTAGAAGAACAGTTCTATGTGGTGTGGCCTGCGCTTGTGATGTTGGTGTGCATCGGTGTTGGTACACGTACTATGCGCAACGTACGTCTTCGGGTTGGTATCACTGCCGGTGTTGCTGCTTTAGCATCCTTTGTTGCATGTATGGCACTCATGAACTCTTCGCAACCATGGGCTTTCTTTTCGCCTCACACGCGGGCCTTCGAACTAGCAATCGGCGCACTTGTAGCAGTCGTTCCGCTTGGTGTTTCTGTTGCAGCAGTTCGAATCAATGCTGCGCTCGCATGGTGTGGGCTTGCTGGAATCATCGCAACGGTGATTTTGTTTTCAGAGACCACTACTTTTCCTGGGCCATGGGCACTGGCCCCGGTTATGGCAACTGCATTCTTGCTACGTGGAGGAAATGCTTCATTGTGGTCACCAGACGCAATATTGCGCATATCCCCGATGCAATGGTTGGGTTCGCGTTCGTACTCTGCTTATCTGTGGCATTGGCCGGTACTTATCATCGCTGCGGCGGCGCTTGACAAAAAACTCTCTGTGTTTGAGGGGCTTGTTTGCCTCATGATGTCCCTTGCACTCTCAGAGTTCTCATATCGATGCGTTGAAAATCCTGTGCGACGAAACCACAATATTGCGGGAGTTCGTGCGTTGGTGTTAGCCGTTTCTTTGATTGCCGTGATCAGTGGTAGCGCGGTCCTGGCACAAAACAATCAACCATCACTCAATGGTGGAGTGGCGGCCACAGCTCCAACATTGGTTACAGAGACATCGACAACTATTGATTTAAATGTTTCTACAACGACCGTTCCTGCCAAACCAGAATTACCTGGTCAGAGTCCACCAGTTGATGCAATTGTGCAAGCGATGACAGCAACAGGTTTGCCGTCAAATATTACGCCGTCGCTTCAACAAGCGATATCTGATATGCCAACCATCTACAGCAACAACTGTCATGCGAGTTTTTCTGCAATACGTCCGAAGAAATGTGTATATGGCGATGTGGCTTCATCAATAGTCATTGGGCTATACGGTGACTCGCACGCAGCACAATGGTTTCCTGCATTCGAGAAATTGGCAATTAAACGCAATTGGAAACTAATTAGCTACACAAAGCGTGGTTGCCCACCAGCAGATATTCCCACTTATAGCAAAGTGCTGGGAAAGGTCTACAAGGAATGTGCACCGTGGCGTGAGAATGTCTTACAGCAAATGGTGACAGATGGTGTCCAGACTGTTTTTATCGCGCAATTTGATCGCCTGCTGTCAGCCTCAACGCGGGTGCCAATGTGGCAGAAAGAATGGCGCACTGGGTTGCAGTCGACGATTGACTCGTTAACTGCCAAAGGCATAACGCCTGTATTGATGGAAGATACGCCGTATCCCGGTCAGGATGTGCCGACGTGCTTGAGCCTTCACTATACAAATGTGCAATTATGCAATCCCACTATTAGTTCAGCATTCCGTGATGACATGCACCAGATGTTGGAAGACTTTGATGCAGCAGATACCCATGTCTTGTGGACCCGACAATGGTTCTGCACCGATGGAGGTTGCCCAACGGTGGTAGGCAACATCTTGGTGTATCGCGACGATAACCATATGTCGGTTACTTTTGCCTCATTTATTGCACCGCTCCTCGATGCCGCAATTGTTGACGTGGTGAACTGGGTATCAACCGAACCGTAATTCGTGCAACACTGAAACTATGGAACAACGCAAATCACAGGACGAAGTTCTTCGGCAATTAGTTTCAGATGGGCACCTGACTTCGGAACAAGCTGATGAAATAGCACAAGCACCGAAACTGGCAATTACTGCTCGCGAACTGGTGTCGTATCTTGCGGCTATTTTCATCACAATTGGTGCTGCTTTCATGGTTACTGGCCTTGTTGTCAATGTTCCGCAGGCTGGAATAGCTGTGCTGCTCTATGTAGTCGCGGCAGTTGTCGGTTACTTCTCACGCAAGTTGTCTTCTGCAGCTATCGAGAAGCAGAGAACGGGTGAGGTGCTGGAGATCGCCTCAGTACTTGCCGCAGTTGTCGCATCAGGAATTCTGTTTGACATGACGAATATGCGGTCGGAGTGGTACGTCTGCATACTTGCTGTCGCTACTGGAACATGGGGAGTGTTACGCGCAACACGTTCACAGTTCTCTGGTTCAATTTTGATGACAGCGTCAGTACCCATCGCGATTATGGCATTAACGGAAACCATGAGCGTGAGTGGGAATAATCACACCCTTGTGGTTGGTCTGCTGTTGATTGCCGGAGGCCTGGGTCTGATTTCCATGGGTATGAGACGGATTGGTCTTGCATTCTTGCCACGTGCGTTTGGTTCTTTGCTCATTGTCATTGGTTCAATCACATTGGCCAATGTCTTCACCATGGGAGTTGGCGGTCTCATACCTATTGGAGTTGGTGCGGCGTTGTTCAGCCTTGGGTCACGTGAACGCTCATCAGAAAACTTGGTGGCTGGTGCCTTCGGCATAATTGTGGGCGTGATTATTACCGTTGTCTATTGGCTGCCCGGCAATATCTTCCAAGGTCTTGCAATCATTGGCTGTGGTGTTGGACTGCTTCTTGTTCTCAGAAAACAGTTAGCTCGTGCTAATCAACTAAAGCCTGGTGCACCAACTGCTTAAGTTGCGGACGCAATGGCCATGTGCTTGATGGCATGAGCTGCGTCATGATCATGTACACAAGATCTTCTTTCGGATCAACGGTGAAGTTGGTACTTGCTGCACCGCCCCAACCGTAATCGCCAGCACTTCCCGCAACTTTTGCCTTCACCGGGTCAAGCGTGACGCTGACGCTGAGTCCAAAGCCCACGCCATCAAATGCAGTTTCTGCAAACAGTGGCCGACCAAATGCTGTGAGGTCAGCGTTGTTTGGCAAGTGGTTCGAAGCCATAAATGCAACAGTGCGATTCGACAAAATGCGAGTGCCGTTGTGCTCACCGCCACCACGTAACATTTCTGCGAACTTCAAATAGTCACTAGTGGTAGAAACGAGTCCACCGCCACCGAGGTGTGCTTTTGGCTCGTTCAACGCGCCAGCAGCGCCAGCATCGTTTCGCAAGATTTTCTTGTCAGTCGGGTTTGGTACATACAAGGCGGCGAGACGTTCAGCTTTGTCTGCTGAACAATGGAACGCAGTGTCGGTCATACCAAGCGGATCAAAGATGCGCTTCTTCATAAATTCACCAAGCGTCATGCCGGAGAGAATTTCTACAACGCGACCCAAAACATCGATTGACATTGAATATGCCCATTCAGTTCCGGGCTGGAACATCAGTGGAAGGCCAGCGAGGATGTCGCAAATGTCTGCAAGTGATGCACCGGGGGGTGTGCCCCATTCGAAACCTGCGTTGCGGTACATCTGGTCGACGGGGTTTGAATACACAAAGCCATATGTCATG
Organism: Bifidobacterium breve; assembly: GCA_945878785.1. GTDB lineage: Bacteria > Actinomycetota > Acidimicrobiia > Acidimicrobiales > Ilumatobacteraceae > UBA2093. The sequence continues at coordinate 4,376 of CAMDVC010000092.1, forward strand.
CCCGCTGTGTGCGAAAACAGATGCCACATTTCCATTGGCTCAGTGACTGGTTCGTAGCGTGGTGCGGTGAGAGTGCCAGAGCGGAATACTTTTTGATTAGCGAAGGATGGAATGAACCACTTCACTTGATCGTGCATTTCGAACAAGCCTTCTTCCCACAAAATCAGTGCAGCAACTGCACAGATGGGCTTGGTCATTGAATATGCGCGATAGATGGTGTCGTTAGCAATGGGCTTTTTGTTTTCCACATCTGCATGCCCGTACAGGTCGCTGTACGCTAACTTTCCACCACGCGAGACAGTGATGTGGTAACCGGGCAACTTGCCGCTGTCGACGTATTTACCAAAGTGAGAACGAATACGTGCAAGACGTGTGGGGTCTAGTCCGACTTCTGATGGGTCAGCTGTTACTTCAAGATTCGACATCCCAGCAATCTAGAACCACCTCGAGAGGTGAGTATCACTGGAGAGAAGCGCTATTCAGCCTTGGGTGCGAAGTCGCGAAAGGCAGCCAATGCTCGGGGGCCATAGACAGTGCCCGGCCCACCACTCATTGCAATAGCAACACCAATCGTTTCAGCAACCTCCGCTTCAGTTGCCTTGTTCACGGCGGCTCCACGGGCATGGCTGGCAATGCAACCATCACAACGAAC
>CAMDVC010000093.1 GCA_945878785.1 Bifidobacterium breve
GACAACACTGTGAACGCTTCTTGTAGTTCTGCACGAGCAAGTGATGCTCCGAGGCAGTAGTGGATACCGGCACCAAGCGATAAGTGAGGCTGTCCGACTGGCTCACGTGTGATGTCGAATTTTTCTGGCGTGGGAAAGACAGAGGCGTCATAGTTGCCAGTACTCATAGACGTGCTCATAAATGTTCCCTTAGGAAATAGCACTCCGTTGTATTCAATATCTTCCGATGCGAAACGAATGGTTCCGCCAACAGATCCAGAGAAACGCAACACTTCTTCTACTGCGCGTTGTGCAAGTGAGGGATCTTTGCTAAGAAGTGCCCACTGATCTGGATACTCAGCGAATAAGGCGAGTGCGAGTCCTAATTGATTTCTGGTTGTGTCAGTGCCGCCAACGATGACTGCATCCACCATCATTGTGAGCTCTTCTGTGTTTAGCTTGTCGCCGGCTTCTTCGGCTGCGATGAGATCAGTAATGAGGTCATCAGCAGGCACACTTCTGCGCTTTTCAATGAGTCCTTCGGTGTACTTTTCTAGTTCTTGTTGCGCAGCAAGAAAGATCGACATATTTTCTGCCAAATTTTCACTGAAGATCAGCAAGATTTCAGTGGCAAGTCGACTAAAAAGTTTCCAGTCTTCTTTTGGTGCACCCAATAACTCACAAATAATGGGGATGGGGTACGGCTCGCAGATGTCACTCACCACTTCGGCTTTGCCAGAAGCAGCAAACGGGTCAAGAAGCGAATTCACGGTCTCACGCATGAATGGGCGAAGGCGGTCAGCGCTGCGAGGTGAGAATGCTGGTGCAACTAGGCGTCGCAAACGAACATGCACGTCACCTTCTGCATTCAAGATAGAAACTTGACGACGGCCAAGAAAAGCCTCATCGGTGATTCCTTGCAGTTGCGCAATCATGCCAGTGGCTGAGTGCCATCTCTTGTCACGCAGAATTCCCATGACTGATTCATAGGTCAGGACTGAATACCCAATATCGGTGCGGGCAAGCCAACTGTCTTTCGCAATCTCTCGCAATAGAGCATGACGATCTGACCGTTGCTGGTCAATGATGAGCGGAACTTTGGGGATTTGAAGGTCAGTTGCAAGCGAGGCCATCGCTACAACCTATTCGCTGACAGCGTCCAGGGGCGTAACGAACGGCAGGGAGAGAGCAGTTGCTACTGCTTCGTAGGTCACATGACCATGGCGAGTGCTCAACCCGTGTGCAAGAGCAGGGTTCTTTTCAACAGCGTGTCGCGCGCCTTCTCGGGCGATCTCTAACTGATACGGCAACGTAACGTTTGTCAGCGCATACGTACTGGTGTGTGAAACGGCGCCTGGCATATTGCCTACGGCATAGTGCACGACACCGTGCTGCACATAAACGGGGTCTGTATGGGTTGTCTCGTGTGTGGTTTCGATGCATCCGCCTTGGTCTACGGCCACGTCAACAATGACAGCGCCACGCTTCATTGACCGAACCATGTCTTCACTGACAACAACAGGTGCTCGACCACCTGCCACAAGTACGGCGCCGATAACAAGGTCTGCATCCAAGACGCTTCGTTCAATAGAACCGCGATTAGATGCAAGAGTAGAAATCCTGCCCCGATGTATCTGGTCTACGTATCGCAAGCGATCAATGTTTTTGTCAATCAGAATTACTTCTGCCTCCATGCCTGCTGCAATCCACGCGGCATTCCAGCCGACATTTCCTGCACCGACCACTACAACTTTGGCAGGACGCACTCCGGGTGCTCCACCCATCAATACTCCGCGTCCACCATTATGTGATTCTAAGAAGTGCGCTCCCATTTGCGGCGCCAAACGGCCCGCCACTTCGCTCATTGGTGCGAGCAACGGCAGTGAGGCATCTGACATTTGTACTGTCTCGTATGCAATCGATGTGGTGCCTGCGGCAATGAGTGCTGTGGCAACCTCCGGGTATGCCGCCAGGTGCAAGTACGTAAACAACGTGAGGTCGCGGCGAAGGAAACCGAATTCTTCTTTCTTTGGCTCTTTAACCTTCACCACCATCGGTTGCGCCCACGCGTCAGCAGCAGTGGGAACGATTGTCGCTCCAGCCGCAACAAAATCAGCGTCTGAAATAGACGCACCATCACCAGCTCCGGTTTCCACACACACGGCAATGTCATATCGCTGGCACTCTCTGACGCCATCCGGAGTCATCGCCACGCGACCCTCAGCTGTCTTTACTTCTCGAGGTACTCCAATAGATGCAATCATCGCCATACCTCAGGTATATCTCACTAATTGGGTGGAGTGTGGACGCCATGGTGCGATATGTGGAATCCTTAGTGCATGAAGAGTTTCAAGAACTTTATTAATGGTGAATATGTCGATGCGAGTGATGGTCAGACAACTGCCATCATTGATCCGTCAACTGGACAGCAATACGGTGAGGCAGCCCTCAGTGGTGCCGCAGATGTTGACCGCGCCATGAAGGCGGCCGCGCAAGCATTCAAGTCATGGGGTCAAACAACTCCATCGGAACGTTCATTGGCTCTGTATCGCATTGCTGATGCGATCGAAGCACGTGCTGATGAAATTGTTGCAGCCGAAGTGCAGAACACGGGCAAGCCCATTGCGCTCACCATGAGCGAAGAGATCCCGCCGATGGTTGACCAGATTCGTTTTTTTGCCGGTGCCGCCCGCATGTTGGAAGGAAAAGCGACAGCTGAGTACATGGCAAACATGACATCAATGATTCGTCGTGAACCAATTGGTGTGTGTGCTCAAGTTGCTCCATGGAATTATCCGATGATGATGGCTGTATGGAAGTTCGCGCCAGCAATTGCTGCTGGTAACGCAGTTGTGCTGAAGCCGTCTGATACGACCCCTGCATCAACCACACTTCTTGCCGAAATTGCAGCAGAGTTTTTGCCAGCCGGAGTACTGAACGTCATTTGTGGTGACCGAGATACTGGTCGAGCAATGGTGACTCACGACATCCCTTCAATGGTGTCTGTAACTGGTTCCGTTCGTGCTGGTATTGAAGTGGCAGAAGCTGCTGCCAAAAGTTTGAAGCGCGTTCATCTTGAACTTGGTGGCAAGGCCCCAGTAATTGTGTTTGATGACGCAGATATTGAAGCTGCAGCTGCTGGAATTGCGGCGGCTGGCTATTTCAATGCTGGACAAGACTGCACGGCCGCAACACGAGTTGTGTGTGGCCCGAAGATTTATGCAGAGTTCGTAGCCGCACTTGCTGAGCAAGCTGCTGCCACGCGCACTGGTGGTCCGAAAGACCTTGAAGCGGCCTTTGGTCCCTTGAACAATCAGAGTCAACTTGCTCGTGTCGCGGGATTTGTTGATCGCACGCCAAAGCATGCGCGAGTAGTCACGGGTGGAGAACGTCAAGGTAACGACGGGTACTTTTTTACGCCCACAGTTATTGCGGACCTAAAGCAGGATGACGAGATGATTCAAAATGAAATCTTTGGGCCGGTCATCACCGTCCAGAGGTTCTCAGATGAAGATGAAGCGTTGCGTTGGGCGAATGGTGTCGAGTACGGACTCGCTTCATCGGTATGGACTCGTGACTTTGGTCGTGCAATGCGCATGGCCAAGCATCTTGATTTCGGTTGCGTGTGGATCAACACTCACATTCCAGTGGTTGCAGAGATGCCCCACGGCGGATACAAGAAGTCCGGATACGGAAAAGACTTGTCTGCATATGCACTTGATGACTACACGCGCATCAAGCATGTGATGGCCAATCTGGAAAGCTGAACCCATGTTGCGGCTGTGAAATTCCGTCATAGTTGCCTGAAGATGTCTATGATTTGAAACGACAGTAAAGGGGTGGTCCAGTGGCAGATGAGCGTGGGTCAGTTGAACTCGTCAATGTGACGAAGAAATACGGTGACATGGTGGCAGTTGACTCCATGAACCTTTCAGTTCATCCCGGCGAATTTTTGTCATTGTTGGGGCCAAGTGGCTGCGGCAAGACCACAACACTGCGCATGCTCGCTGGCTTTGAGCAGCCAGACTCTGGACATATCCGCATTAACGGCTTAGAAGTGCAACACATCCCGCCGTATAAGCGTGAAGTGAACACTGTGTTCCAGCACTACGCATTGTTTCCACACATGACTGTTGCTGAAAATGTGGCGTATGGGCTTAAGCAGTCAGGCACACCAAAGAGTGAAGTTGCTGCTCGTGTTGCTGAGGCTCTTGACATGGTGCAGATGTCAAAACTTGCCGAGCGTCATCCGCGCCAAATGTCTGGTGGGCAGCAACAGCGCGTCGCCGTTGCTCGCGCACTGGTAAATCGCCCCAGCGTTCTTCTTCTCGACGAACCGCTTGGTGCTCTTGACCGCAAACTTCGTGAAGAGATGCAGATTGAGTTAAAGCTCCTTCAGAGTCGTCTCGGAATCACATTCGTTTTCGTGACCCACGACCAAGAAGAAGCCATGTCTATGTCAGACCGAATCGCAATCATGCTTGATGGTCACATTGAACAACTCGGTGACCCTGAAACTGTTTACGAGCATCCGTCCTCAGCTTTTGTTGCCGGGTTCATTGGGCGAAACAATTTCTGGACCGGCGTGGCCACTGAAGATGGTGCCATCGCCGATGACGGCACTGTGTTTATTGCATCGCGCCCAGAGGAAGATGTTCCGAATGGTGAAGACACCTTGTCGGCAGTTCGCCCAGAGTGCATGGTGCTGTCGTCGGATCGCCCGCAGCAGGCACACAATGTGGTGCAGGGAACGGTCTCTGGAATCTCTCATTTCGGTGACGTGCTGCAGTACGTAGTTACCGCCGGAGACCGAGACCTTATTGTCATGTCGCCTCGTACCAGCACCAACCGCCCAGCACTAGGCGACTCTGTGTGGTGTTCGTGGGCGCCTGAAGAGGTGTATCTGTTCTCGGCCCGCCAAGCCGGGGTAGTAATGGCAGAAGCCCACAACGACTAGACCGCTAGGGAACGCTTGTCTACGGACTAGGT
>CAMDVC010000094.1 GCA_945878785.1 Bifidobacterium breve
AAGCGCGTTGCAGTAATCGGTACTGGTGCAAGCGCGATGCAGTTCATGCGCACCGTTGCAGCATCTGCGGGCGAGGTAACCATTTACCAACGATCACCACAATGGATTCGCCCTAGTTCTGATTACCACCGCATCGTTTCTGCTGGCACCATGTGGTTGCTAGAAAATGTTCCGTTCTATGCACAGTGGTATCGCTTCGGCTTATTCTGGCGCTTTGGTGATGGCTTGTTGAATACATTGCGTCGTGACCCCGAATGGCCTTACCCGGAACGTTCCATGAACCGCCATAATGACCGCCATCGTGAACAGATGACCGAGTTTGTTCAGACATCGCTAGAGGGCCGACCAGATCTGCTTGAGAAATGTCTGCCCACCTACCCGCCGTATGGAAAGCGAATCCTCATTGATAACGACTGGTACCCCACGTTGCGTCGTGACAATGTGCACCTGGTTGCAGAAGGTGTCGACCACGTGACAAGTACAGGCGTCGTTGATTCAACTGGAGCAACATCGGAATTCGACGTGATCATTCTTGCCACAGGCTTTCAAGCAGGGAATCTCTTGTCTCCTATTGATATTTGTGGACGTACCGGAACTGCATTGCGTGATGTATGGGGCACAGATAACCCGAAGGCATACCTTGGCATCACAGTTCCTGATTATCCGAACTTGTTCATGTTGGTGGGCCCGAACACCTTTGTGGCGCATGGTGGAAGCATTATCTTCCAAGCGGAATGCGAAATGCGTTACATCACTGATTGTCTTGTGACGATGATTGAAAAGCATATTGCAAGTGTTGAAGTACGCACCGATATTCATGATGACTACAACGAACGTGTTGATGCAGAACACAACGAACTCGTTTGGGCACATTCTGGACTGCACAGTTGGTACCGCAATGCCGAGGGCAGAGTATTTTCACCAATGCCGTGGCGATTTGTTGATTACTGGAAAATGACCCACGATTTTGACCAAAATGAATATGTGGTCACGTCATGAGTCAGACGTTTAATACCAATGGCGGCATTCACGAAATTCCGTTGCCGTCTGGATCTGGCAGATTATGGCTATGCGGCAAGCACTACATCGGGCCGAATGTAGAAGAAGTTCTGTCGGAATGCGACAACGCAATTGCTGTATGCCTTGTTCAAGAACACGAATTAGTTGATCGCTACCCATCGTATATCGAATGGCACGAAGCCCACGCAGGCACGCGCGGTATATGGAACCCCATTGATGATTTGTCGTACCCAGAATTTGAAGAAATTTTTGAGTTTGTCTCTATGTTGAGTGACCATCTCATGAATGGACAATCGCTCGTGGTGCATTGTGCAGCAGGAATTGGAAGGGCAGGCACTACTGGCACCGCCCTATTGATGATGTTGGGAATGAATTCAACAGATGCATTGACACATATTCGTGAACATCGCCCAATGGCTGGGCCGGAAGCGGGAACTCAACGTCAATTCATTGAAGATCTTGCTGTTCATCTTGGTGGCTGACTCTCGTGACGAGTCTGGGGTAAACTGGACCAACATAGAAATCACACAATCACGTGTGCATAGTGCTGGAAGTATCATGAATATCCTCGTTGTGGGAGCTGGTGGAGTTGGGGCCTCAATGGCCTCCATTGCTGAGACTCGGGGGTTCTTTGACTCCTTTGTGTTGGCCGACATTTCAAGAGAGCGCGCGGAGCAGGCGGTGGCCGAGCTAGATGATCCTGGAAAATTCTCTGCAGAAACAGTTGACGCTGGCGATGTGAAGGCATTGATTGCGCTAATCACCCGCACAAAAACTGACATCGTGATTAACGCATGTGATCCACGATTCAATGAATCAATTTTTGAGGCGTGTTTTATTGCAAAGTGCAACTACCTCGACATGGCCATGAACTTGAGCGTGCCGCACCCAACAAACCCATATGAAGAAATTGGCGCCACGCTTGGTCATGCGCAATTAGCTGCACATGAGGAATGGAAAGAGCTTGGTCTTCTTGCACTCGTTGGCATGGGCGTGGAACCAGGCCTTAGTGATATTTTTGCGCGCTATGCCGCCGACCATTTGTTTGATGAAGTGCATGAGATAGGAGTACGCGATGGATCCAACTTGTCAATTGACGGGTACGACTTTGCGCCCACATTTTCTATTTGGACAACTATTGAGGAATGTCTGAACCCACCGATTGTGTGGGAAAAAGATCGTGGGTTGTACACCACAGATTGCTTCAGTGAGCCAGAAGTATTCCACTTCCCCGCGGGCATTGGCCCTGTTGAATGCGTCAACGTGGAACACGAAGAAGTTCTTTTGATTCCTCGTGAAGTGGACTGCAGTCGTGTCACATTCAAATACGGCCTTGGCGCCGAATTCATTGACTGGCTAAAAACTTTTGCGTATTTGGGTCTTGACTCGAAAGAGAAGATTCAAGTTGGTAATGCGTCTATATCACCACGTGATGTTTTGGCAGCAGTATTACCGAACCCTGCAAAGCTTGGTCACCTGATGCACGGAAAGACATGTGCTGGTACGTGGGTACGCGGCACATACGACGGTGCCCCTCGAGAGGTGTACCTGTACCACGTTGCCGACAACGAGACCACAATGCGCGAATGGGGTTCGCAAGCAGTGTTGTGGCAAACAGCGGTGTGTCCGGTAGTTGCACTTGAGTTGTTGGCAAAAGGTGACTGGAAAGCAACAGGAGTGCACGGACCAGAGCATTTCGATGCAGTACCTTTCTTGAACTTGCTCGGTGATTACTCAACACATCACGGCATTTTGGAAATGGGTCCTGGCATGTGGCCAAGTCCGAAACCAACAGGACAACCAGGATGGGATCGCCCTGTGCGCCGCGCAGTATTGCCTGCGTAACTAGTTACAGCGTGATTGCAATGCGATGCGCAATATGACGCGAACTGGTACCGACACGTAGTTCGATATTGCCTGTCCACTGAGCCCATGCTGATGTTTCAGGGTCCCACATGCGATATGCATCAGGATCAAGATCAACATGAAGCATCGTGGTGCCATTGGCAGCAACTTTTACACGTGCATAACCAACCAGTTTCTGATCAGGTTCGTCACTTGGAAGTCCGGTGCGGTCTTTACGATGTGCATAGACCTGCACCACTTGTACGCCGGCACGTGCTGACTCATTTCTGACTGCAACATCAACACCGTGAGTGCCTGATTTCGACGCATCAATAATCTTGACCTCTGCGTAACCAAGACCAAACCCAAACGAGAACAGTGGCTCACGACCAACGGTGTCATACCAGCGGTAACCAATGAGACGACCCTCAAGATATTTCGCTACACCGTTACGACCCGGGTGATGTTCAAACGCAGGAGTGTCTTCAATGCGGCGAGGAAGCGTGACAGGAAGGCGTCCCGATGGCTCGACATCGCCAACCAAAAGATCAACTAAGGCATCTCCGAACTCCTGGCCAGGGAACCACGCATAGATAACTGCTTCTACTTCATTGAGCCACGGCATTGATACAGGAGACCCTGCGTTGACAACAACAATGGTGCGCTTGCTCACCTTTGCAACCTCAGAGATCAGCGCATCTTGTTCACCTGGCAACGCAATTGTGTCGCGGTCCCACCCTTCACTTTCCCAATCATCATTTGTACCGACAACAACAATGCTGACATCACATGTGGCTGCAAGAGTGACCGCTTCTTCCATCATGTTCTCGTTCTCTGGCGGCATTGCACCGATAGTTAAACCACTCAGACCAGCACCTGTCGGTGTATGTCGCACTTCGACAACGAGCGAATATGTGCGCCCTTCTTCCAAATTGACAGTGACGACTGTTTCCGGCTTTCCCATTCCGAAAAATGATCCGCCCGCCGGAACATCTGCGTTGTCAAGAACTACAGCACCGTCGATGATGACGCGTACTGGTGCAACTGACTCGACACCAAACGCCCATTCACCGGTCTGGTCAGGCGTCCACTGTGCTGCTAGGCGCGCACCAAAAGCGAAGTTTGGTTCATGACGATTCAGCGGGTCGCCTGCCCACAAAAGCCGAAAGACACCAGTGGTTCCCGATTCTGCGGGGACAGCACTTGCATCGTCTAGTTCAGCTGGATCACGGTAATAGTCAAGTGAAATGTTTTGTAGAAGTCGAACGTCAAGCTCTGGCAACTTCTTATTGATATTGCAACCAGCTGAATGTTCAATGCGAACCGATGAACCGAGGCGCCCCGTAATTGCGTCAAGGGGATGTGAAACGCGTGTTGGAGTGACATGAGCACTTCCGCCACCCTGCACCATGCCCCGTGAAGCATTAGGACCAAGCACTGCAATTGAGGTAACGCCTCGCACATCAAGTGGTAACACTGGCGTGCCGCCGACAGCTTCATTACGCAATAACACCATCGCCGATGATGAGGCGCGGCGCAATGTGGCCATGTCGTCAGCATCGGTACGGGAAAATTCTGGTCCCGGCGGCACGTCTGTACCACCAGTGCGTTCCATCAGGTTGAGAATGTTGCGAGCACAGTCGCGCACAAGATCTGCAGACACTTCGCCGCGTTCTACGGCCGCAACTAATGCGTCTCCGCGATGCAATGTTGGGCCAGGCATCTCAAGGTCTAGTCCAGCCACGACACCTTCCACTGTTGAGTGCAAGCCGAACCAGTCGCTCACCACCATGCCGTCAAAGTTCCACTCTCCGCGTAAGACATCACGCAATAACCATGTGGAATCAGAAGCATATGGACCGTTAATACGGTTATAGCTAGTCATAATTGACATCACGTGTGCATCACGCACAGCATGTTCGAACGGCAACAAGTACATTTCACGTAACGTGCGCTCATCAATTTGAGAATCAATGGTCATGCGTTCAAATTCAGTGTCATTACCAACGAAATGTTTGATGCAGCTAGC
>CAMDVC010000095.1 GCA_945878785.1 Bifidobacterium breve
CAACCTCTTCCCATGAAACAACCGAACTCTTACTGGCCACTGTGGCAGTGACATTGTTCGGGGCGCATGGCACGGTTATCGGTGCATCTACTGCCAACAATCGGTTCGGTGTCATTGCAAGTCCGACACGCGATGTATCTGTTGCTGACGATTTGTAATAGGTAATGGCGTTACATGTGGCGTTGGTCTTTAGCCAATTCCATACATCTGTGGGAGTTGCTGGCGTAACTATTGCTGATTGTAAAAATCTGGCAGCAGCACCAGCTACATGCGGCGCGGCCATTGATGTCCCTGACTCACGTACATACATATCCGGCGTTGACGGCCACGTTGAGACAATGGATTGACCAGGCGCAAAAATATCTACGCATTCGCCAAAATTCGTGAAGGAAGGCTCGAGGTCGTTATACGTTGACGCCCCAACCGAGATGGTGCCTTGAGTGCCCGCTGGCGTTACGTCACACGCCGACTTGCCATCATTACCTGATGCAGCAACAACCACTATTCCTTCTGCAAGTAGGTTCTTGATAGCAATATCAATATCGGTTGCTGTGCTTTCAAAACCAATACTCATATTGACTACTGCTTTTTCACCCGCTTGGTGATCAGCCAGAATCCAATTGAGTCCGTTCAGCACCATGGTTTTAGTGCCCTCACCACACGAATCAAGCACACGCACCGGCACAAGAGTGACTGCTTTCGCAACACCCGTGGAAAGCCCCCCGACAATTCCTGCTACATGAGTACCGTGACCATCATTGTCAACTTTCCCGACATCCGTGGCATCACTCACTCCATCAAATGTGGCCGGATTGTACTGATGAACACTTGGATTGTACGCACACGGGGCTATGCCATTTGCAGGATTTGAGTTATACGCAGTATTGGCATTGTTGTAGCTAGTCACTGCCGCACTATTGGAGCGATAGCTCCAACCAGACAGCACGCGACCAGAGAATTGTAAATGCGTTGCATTTACTCCAGAGTCAACAACATATACCTTAACGCCGGAACCATCTGTTGAGTAATTGAACGTGTTGTTACGACCAGTGCGTGAATCAATGCGATCAATACCCCAAGGAATTACTGCATTCGGAGCCGCAAACCCAGAAGGACCAGTCGTTTGCGTCCCTATCGCACGAGCAATCATCTCTGGCTCTGCTGCGCTAGTGGACGCTTGAACAGTTGTAGGCACTGCAAGTGTCACTAACGCAGCGCACAACAATGCAAGAACTGCTGCGATTCGACTCATCAGACGAGAACGCCCTGCATCGCGGCTGCGTTCACCGTGTTTTCCATGAGGCATGCAACGGTCATGATTCCCGTGCCGCCAGGCATTGGTGTGAGAGCACCAGCGATACCCGTAACTGAAACCGCATCGACATCGCCGACAATTCCGGCTTCTGTTCGTGATATGCCAACATCAATCACCGTTGCACCTGGCGCAACATGTTCTGCAGTGATCGAGCGCGCAACACCAGTAGCAGAAATAACAATGTCTGCTGTTTGGCAAATTGCTACAAGGTTCTCCGTGCGTGAATGCGCAAGCGTGACAGTGGCATCTATTCCTTTGCGTGCCAATAACACAGACAATGGAAGACCAACAAGTGTGGAACGACCAATTACGACTGCATGTTTCCCGCTGGTTGCAATTCCGTAATGCTGCAACAAACGCAATGCGCCAAGTGGCGTACAACTGATATGGCCAGGCACGTCACGCACCAGGCGGCCTAGTGATTGTTCCGTAAGCCCATCGACATCTTTGTCAGCGGGGATAAGACGCAACACTGCGTCGGTATCTAGATGCGAAGGAAGTGGCATCTGCACCAAAATGCCATGCACACGCGGATCATTCGCCAAGCGAGATACCGCAGCTTCCAGATCTTCTTGTGTTGTAGTAGTTGGCAGTTCCACTTGCACTGATTCGATTCCGATTGACTGCGCAGTCTTGTGCTTACTGGCTACATATTTGTGACTTGGCGCATCGTCACCGACCAGAACAGTGGCCAGTGCAATGTGCGGCGAACCGGCCTTCCGAATTCGCTGCGAAAGGCTGGTAAGAATTGCATCGCGTGCTGGGGCTCCCGCCATGACAACGGTGGAAATCGGGGCACCAGGCATGGACAAATCGTACTTGTGACGGGTACGAAACAATTCCCGACCAAAGTTATCGGGTTTCAGGATTTCACCCATATCCTGTGGTAAGGCACCTACTTCAAGGAGAACATCATGACCGTACGTTTAGGCGACACCGCACCCGATTTCACAGCAGAGACCACACAAGGAACCATCAACTTCCACGAGTGGTTGGGCGACTCATGGGGCGTTCTCTTTAGCCACCCAAAGGACTTCACACCGGTATGCACCACAGAACTTGGCTACGTTGCTCGCATCAAGCCAGATTTCGATAAGCGCAATGTAAAGGTCATTGGTCTTTCTGTTGACCCCGTTGATAGCCACGTGAAGTGGGAAGCAGACATCGCTGAGACACAGGGCACACCAGTGAACTTCCCAATGATCGGTGACGGAGACAAAAAAGTCTCTGATCTATACGAAATGATCCATCCAAATGCAAGCGACACCATGACCGTTCGTTCAGTGTTCATTATTGGGCCAGACAAGAAAATCAAGTTGTCACTCACCTACCCAGCATCAACTGGCCGTAACTTCGACGAGATTCTTCGCGTCATTGACTCATTGCAACTGACTGCCAAATTCAAAGTGGCAACGCCTGCTAACTGGGTGAATGGCGGAGACGTCATTATTGGTGCTGCAGTTTCTGATGAAGATGCAAAAACTCTGTTCCCACAGGGTTGGAAGACCGTGAAGCCATATCTTCGCGTTCTTGCACAACCTAAGTAAAACTGGCTTAGTACAATGGGGAAATGATCCCCCAGACCACAACAATCGCTGCTTCTGCCACCTCTGCAACGAAGGTGTACGGCTCCGGTGAAGACGCCGTGTACGCACTTCGTGATGTATCTGTTGATTTCTACGAAGGACAATTCACGGCCATTATGGGCCCCAGCGGCTCTGGCAAGTCAACATTGATGCATTGCATTGCCGGCCTTGATGAACTGTCGTCTGGCTCTGCAATCATTGATGGAATTGATTTGTCCACGTTGAAAGACAAAAACCTCACTGAACTTCGTCGTGAGAAAATTGGCTTTGTGTTTCAGTCATACAACCTTGTTCCGACTTTGACTGCGAATGAAAACATTCGCCTTCCGCTGATGTTAGGAAACAACAAAGGCGACGAAGCGTGGATTCAAAAAGTGATTGACACAGTTCACTTGCAAGACCGTTTGACTCATCGTCCGAGCGAACTATCTGGCGGACAACAACAACGTGTTGCCGTAGCGCGTGCACTTGCATCGCAGCCACGCATTATTTTTGCAGACGAACCAACGGGAAACCTTGACTCCATCACTGGAGCCGAAATTCTTACGTTCATGCGCAAAGCAGTTGACGATCTCGGACAAACAATTGTGATGGTCACACATGATCCTGTTGCCGCTGCATACGCAGACCGCATCATCTTTTTGGCTGATGGTCACATTGTCAATGAAATGACAGAGCCCACAGCAGATCGCGTTCTTGACCTCATGAAGAGCATCGGTCACTAAGCCGTGTTTCGCATTGCACTCAAGGGCATCTTGGGTAGAAAAGCCCGACTGATTCTCACATCACTTGCCGTCATTTTGGGCACTTCGTTCTTGGCGGGTACGTCAGTATTTTCTGACACCTTGAACCGCACTTTCGACAACTTGTTTTCCGATGTGTTCAAAAATGTTGATGCCTATGTTCGTTCAACGCAAGTTATTGATGCCGACTTCGGCCAAGAAGAGCGCCAACGAATCACAGCCGATCTCGTTTCGATAGTTGAAAAAGTACCGGGCGTGCGAGACGCTTCTCCCGATATCCAGGCGTTCGCACGCATCATTGGAAAAGATGGGAAGCCAATTGGTTCAGACGGTCAAGGCCCGCCAACATTCGGCAGCATCGGTGAAGAATTTACAGGTGCTCTATGGAGCACCGCAGAAGGCAGATGGCCAGTTGGCTCTACCGAAGTAGCCATCGATGAGGCATCAGCAAAGGCGGGAAAGTACGTCCTTGGCGACAGGGTGAAGGTTGTTACCCAATCGGGAAGCCGTGAATTCACCCTTGTTGGTATTACCTCGTACGGAGATGTTCGTTCGCCAGGTGGAGCAACATTTGCTTTATTTGATTCAGTCACCGCAGCTGAGTTTCTTGCAAAACCCGGCTACATAGATGCAATTCTTGTAAGTGGCGACGGATCAGTCTCAGACGAAAAAATGTCCGAGGCGATTCAGGCTGCGCTTCCTACAACTGCAAAAACAGAAACTCTCACAGGTGCTGAGATAACTCTAGAAACACAAGACCAAATTGGTTCAACCCTTGATTTCTTTGGCATCTTGCTGAAGACGTTTAGCTTCATTGCGCTAGGTGTTGGATGCTTTGTTATCTACAACGTCTTTTCCATTAGTGCTGCACAACGTCAACGTGAAAATGCGTTGCTCCGAGCCATTGGTGCAAGCCGCAAGCAAATCACTCGCGCCATGTTGATCGAAGCAATCGTGGTTGGCCTTGTTGGTTCCATCGTTGGAGTTGTAGCCGGAATCGGCTTGTCTGTCAGCCTTACTGCGCTCTTGCGAGCCGTTAATATCGATATTCCAAGCAGCGGACTTGTCGTGTCGCAGAACACAGTGACGTCAACAATCATTATTGGACTAATCGTTACAGTACTCTCAGCAATTTTACCTGCACGACGAGCCGGCAAAGTTCCACCACTAGCAGCAATGCGTGCAACCGCATTAGAAATCGCTGAACCTGGCCGCAAACGTCT
>CAMDVC010000096.1 GCA_945878785.1 Bifidobacterium breve
ACCGTTGTCTATTGGCTGCCCGGCAATATCTTCCAAGGTCTTGCAATCATTGGCTGTGGTGTTGGACTGCTTCTTGTTCTCAGAAAACAGTTAGCTCGTGCTAATCAACTAAAGCCTGGTGCACCAACTGCTTAAGTTGCGGACGCAACGGCCATGTGCTTGATGGCATGAGCTGCGTCATGATCATGTACACAAGATCTTCTTTCGGATCAACGGTGAAGTTGGTACTTGCTGCACCGCCCCAACCGTAATCGCCAGCACTTCCCGCAACTTTTGCCTTCACAGGGTCAAGCGTGACGCTGACGCTGAGTCCAAAGCCCACGCCATCAAATGCAGTTTCTGCAAACAGTGGCCGACCAAATGCTGTGAGGTCGGCGTTGTTTGGCAAGTGGTTCGAAGCCATAAATGCAACAGTGCGATTCGACAAAATGCGAGTGCCGTTGTACTCGCCGCCACCACGCAACATTTCTGCGAACTTCAAGTAGTCACTTGCAGTGGAAACGAGTCCACCGCCACCGAGGTGTGCTTTTGGCTCGTTCAACGCGCCAGCAGCGCCAGCATCGTTTCGCAAGATTTTCTTGTCAGCCGGGTTTGGTACATACAAGGCGGCGAGACGATCAGCTTTGTCTGCTGAACAATGGAACGCAGTGTCGGTCATACCAAGTGGATCAAAGATGCGCTTCTTCATGAACTCACCAAGTGTCATTCCGGAAAGAATTTCTACAACGCGACCAAGGACATCGATTGACATTGAATATGCCCACTCAGTTCCGGGCTGAAACATCAGTGGAAGGCCAGCGAGGATGTCGCAAATGTCTGCCAGTGATGCACCAGGTGGTGTGCCCCACTCAAAACCTGCATTGCGGTACATCTGGTCGACGGGGTTTGAATACACAAAGCCATATGTCATGCCGGCTGTGTGCGAAAACAGATGCCACATTTCCATTGGCTCAGTGACTGGTTCGTACCGTGGTGCAGTCAATGTTCCAGAGCGGAATACTTTTTGATTAGCAAAGGATGGAATGAACCACTTCACTTGATCATGCATTTCAAACAAGCCCTCTTCCCACAAAATTAGTGCAGCAACTGCACAGATGGGCTTGGTCATTGAATAGGCACGATAAATGGTGTCATTTTCAATTGGCTTCTTGTTTTCCACATCAGCGTGACCATAAAGATCGCTGTACGCTAACTTTCCAGCACGCGAAACAGTGATGTGATATCCGGGCAACTTGCCGCTGTCGACGTACTTGCCAAAGTGGGAACGAATGCGAGCAAGGCGCGTTGGGTCTAGCCCGACTTCTGCTGGATCAACTGCTACTTCAAGATTCGACATAACAGCAATCTAGAACCACCCCGAGGGGTGGGTACCACTGGAGAGGCGTGCTACTCAGTCTTGGGTGCGAAGTCGCGAAAGGCAGCTAATGCGCGGGGACCATAGACAGTGCCAGGCCCACCGCTCATTGCAATGGCAACACCGACGGTTTCAGCAACTTCTGCTTCGGTGGCCTTATTCACTGCGGCTCCGCGGGCGTGGCTGGCAATGCATCCATCACACCGAACTGCAATTGCAATTGCGAGCGCAAGAAGTTCCTTCGTCTTTTTATCAAGTACACCCTCTGCAAACGCAGCGGTATGTAATTGTGCGAACCCTTCGTACACGCCGGGAATAAGTGCTTTCAGTTCGCGACCTTCGGGTGCCAACTGTGAAAGAACCCCTCGGCCATGATCATGGGTGTGTTCGGTCACAAAATCACTTTCAGTGCATCGTTGTCAGTAACGCAGTACATAGCGCGAAGAAGCATTTCTTGCAATAACTGCTGACCGCGTTCATTCTGTTCTGCGAATCCACCGAAGGTTGTAACTCCGTAGTTCACGCAGAAGACAATTACGACCAAATACTGACGCCACATTTCATCACGGTCGATTGTGATTCCGTAGGTCTCCAAGCGATCAAGGTAGAAATCAACTAGTTCGCGGTCATGACCACGACGCACTTCAGTTGCAATTGACTGGCTAATGAAATAGCCGACGTCGTACATGCCCGAGCCGGTACCCACAATTTGATAATCGATGACAACAGGTTCATCACCATCAAACATCATGTTGTCTGCGCGGTAATCACCGTGAATCAAAGTCGTTGGTTCCATTAAGGTGCCGAGCATCCAGGGAACTTTGTCTCCCCAGATGCCACCGATGCCCCGAATGCTGTCTGGAATAAGGTGACCGGCGTATTTTTCAACGTTTGGCCAACCCTGGGACCACAACATTGGAAGCACCATTTCATACGTCGGGTTAAGAATGGGAGGAAAGATATTCTGCATGCTTGGCAACTTCGGACTGTTCCACCACATTGCATGGAAGTCCGCAAGTTTTTCCAACATTATTTTTGCATCGCTAAGACTCACGCCGTCTAGTTGGTTGAGAGGGCGGTAGTGGCTAATGTCTTCCATCGCAATCGTGAAGTTGGTGTTTTCACTTTCGATCGCTTGGCCATAGCACTTTGCAGTTTTAAAAGGCGCACTTGGTGCACAGTCGCGGTAAAAAGTGAGTTCGCGAATATAGAAAACCAGAGCGTCTGCGGTTCCGCGTTGAACTGGGTCATCTGTCGGGTATTTCACGACAAGAGATTTCGGGGCTTTTGTAGCACCTGAATATGTAGGGGTCACACGTTGCAGGATGCTGAGAATTCCGACACCTTCCCCTATTCGCTCTGTTGAGACTGACGTCACTGTGATGCCGTCTTCAAGGTTTCCGCTTCCGCGCATTACCCCTTCAACCCACGCAGGTGTGATGTCTTTTTCAGACGCAAGTAATCCGAGCCTGGATGTGATGAGATCAACGATTGCCATGAGAATTCCCCCTATTTGTTGTTCCCCCGGAACAACAAAAGAAAACACTAGTTCTCTTTACGGTGGACGCAAAGTAGACGGGCGTAGCCTTACTTATATGTCAGAACTGCGCATCGGCGTTATTGGTACTGGAATGATGGGGTGCGAACACCTGCGCAATCTCATGGGCATCGAGAATGTTGCCGTAACTGCAATTAGTGACCCCCACGAAGAACAACATGGGTGGGCCCGCAACACCTTGGGCGACAAGACATCCGGGGTGGCTGAGTTCTCGGATCACCGTGACCTCCTTAGTAGTGGTCTTGTGGATGCGGTACTTGTGGCTTCACCTAACTTCACGCACAAGTCATTGTTAGACGACATTTTTCAGACCAACATTCCAGTGCTTGTGGAGAAACCGATGTGTACCACTGTTGAGGATTGTGTTTCTGTTGTGAAAGCTCAATCTCAACGCTCGGCTATTACATGGGTTGGCCTTGAGTACAGGTACATGGCACCGATTGCTGGCCTTCTGCATGAACTGCGTTCGGGAATCATCGGCAATATGAAGATGATGTCGATTCGTGAGCATCGTTTTCCATTTCTTGTCAAGGTTGACAACTGGAATCGGTTCTCACAAAACACGGGTGGCACATTGGTAGAAAAGTGCTGTCATTTTTTTGACCTAATGAACGTTGCTGTGGGTTCACAACCTGTGCGTGTGATTGCTAGTGGAGGTCAAGATGTGAATCATCTCGAGGAGATATATGACGGCCGACGTAGTGACATTC
Organism: Bifidobacterium breve; assembly: GCA_945878785.1. Lineage (GTDB taxonomy): Bacteria > Actinomycetota > Acidimicrobiia > Acidimicrobiales > Ilumatobacteraceae > UBA2093. Next base: position 3,623 of record CAMDVC010000096.1, read on the forward strand.
TTGACAATGCGTATGTGATTGTTGAATACGCCAATGGCGTTCGCACCATGCTCGACCTCTCGATGTTCGCCGAAGGTGGGCAGCATGAACAAGAGATCACTGTGGTCGGGGATAAGGGAAAACTTGAAGCGTTTATCCCTGGCAATGGCAAAATCTTCTTTGGTGACCGTTCATCACGGTCAGTACGAGAAATTGAAGTGCCGACAGATCCTGACATTGCGCATATGGGTTTTCACTTTGGCGCCAGTTTTATTGAATGCAAACGGTTTGTTGATGCAGTGTTGAATAACACGCAACCAGAAGTCACGGTTGTTGACGGTTTGTGGTCGGTAGTCATTGGTGCCGCCGCACACAAATCAATCGATGAACAACGGCCCGTGCTGATTTCAGAATACGGACTCTGATATGGACGATTTCGTACTCACAGTTCATCTTGTATCTGCTTGCATCATGGTGGGAGTCATTTGGTTTGTGCAGTTAGTGCATTATCCATTGCTTGCAGTGGTGCCAGTGGAGAGTGCGAAAGAGGTAGCCGAGAAACATCAGAAGTGGACTGGAATCGTTGTTGGTCCACCGATGGCTGTTGAAGGAGTTTCTACATTGATTCTGTGGGCCAATACTCCGTCCGGAGTGTCGTGGTGGTTGACGTGGGTAAACGGTGCTTCATTGGCCGTTGCGCTTTTGTGCACCATTTTTCTGTCTGTACCGCGACATGCGCGCATGGTCGAGGCACCTGATGCGCAGGTGGGCAAAGAACTCGTACAAACAAACTGGCCCCGCACAATTGCGTGGACTATGTGCAGTTTCCTCGCTGCCGTAATGCTTTTACAAGGGATGTAGATAATGAGTAAGTTTTTTAGTTCACTTCTGGACACAGCAATAGTTCCAGGATTTTCTCGCATAGGTTTTCTCGTGCGTTCCCGCATTAACCATTGGGATCAGGTGTCCAGTTATGACCTAACCGGCAAGGTAGTAGTCATCACAGGGCCAACATCAGGACTTGGAAAAGAATGTGTGCGCATTCTTGCGCCTACGGGCGCACAGTTGGTTCTTGTTGCACGAAACAAAGAAAAGTGCGAGGACGTGATTTCGTCTGTGCGCAATATCTGCAAAGGGCCCGAGCCAGTGTGTGTTGTTGCAGAGATGGGGGACCTGCTTTCCGTCGGCAATGCAGCCAGAGATATTGCAATTCGCTTCCCACAGGTGTTTGCGGTTGTTCA
>CAMDVC010000097.1 GCA_945878785.1 Bifidobacterium breve
TATCGAATCGCATCTAATCAACTACAAAGTCAAGTTGAACGCTCGCTAAATCAACGTGCTTCGCGCATTCTTCAAATTATGGGTCGACGAGGTTTCAATTGGAATGATGCATTTGGTCAAGGGCCCGTCAACCAAGCAATTATGCAGACTGAAGTTGACGCCATCACACAAATAGTTCTTCCTAATGGTCAAGTTCTTGGACGTCGTGAATATCCTCGACTCCCAATTGAAAAGGGAGACCGTTCTCTCTCAGTTCAAGGCAAACGAATTCATCGATCCTCCACAATCATCGACCGTCACGAATTTCGCATGCTCACTGTCATTGCTGATGATGGTTCGCTCATTCAGGTCGCCAAGGACACTCAAATCATTCTGAATGCTCAAAACGGTATGCGCAGGTGGTTCCCCATCTATGCAGCCATCGCCGTTGTAATTTCTGCATTGTTTGGTTGGCTCTTTGCTCGGCGCATTAGTAAACCCATTGAAGACTTGGCACTTACGGCAGAATCAATCGCTGCTACCCAAGATCTAGACCGCACCATCATCGTGTCAGGACGAGATGAAGTAGCGCAATTAGCCACCAGTTTCAACACGATGCTCGAGGCATTGCGAGGCAGTGTGGCCCGACAACGGCAACTAGTACAAGATGCAAGTCATGAACTTCGCACACCATTAACCAGCCTTCGTGCGAATACTGAATTGCTAGAGCGTGGCCAGTTGTCAGATGCTGACCGTACTTCAATCCTTGCTGACATGCGCGCAGAGGTTGACGAGCTTGCGGATCTCAGTGCCGAATTGAGTGCCTTGGCGATTGACAATCGCACCATAGAAGAGCCAACATCTATTGACCTTTCGGAAGTCGCACAAGAAATCGCTGTTCGTTCATCCCGACGATCAGGGGCACCAGTCACCGTTCACACAACGCCTGGCACCACAGTAAATGCGCGTCCAAACCAACTAGAACGTGCTCTCAGCAACTTGGTTGATAACGCCATCAAATTCACTAACGACAAGTCAGAGATTGAAATTCACGTTGGATCATTTCGAGTGGAAGTGCGCGATAAAGGTCTTGGCATCAGCGACGCTGATAAGCCACTTGTGTTCGATCGCTTTTACAGGGCAACAGCTACTCGCTCTATGCCTGGTTCTGGACTTGGACTTTCAATCGTGTCGCAGTTTGCCAGTGATCACAATGCCAGTGCATATGTCTTAGACAATGCAGGTGGCGGAGCAATCGTCGGATTGCAATTTCCTATTCCAACGGCCTAACAGTTTTTCGAAACCCACGACGATTTTCTTGACGTTCGCGCTCCGCTTGTTCTTCTTCAACGTTGAGTTCTTCAGCCACAAGACGGCGCATTGATTCAAGACGCACAACTGGCAGTGTTCCCGCCGATATCGCTGCCGTAACTGCACAATCTGGTTCGTCAAGGTGTTTGCAATCACGAAATCTGCATGAGCCAGCCAAATCAAACACATCGGGAAAGGCCCGTTCAATTCCGTTACTGCTTGTCCACAAGGTCACTGCACGTAACCCTGGCGTATCTAGCAGCCACGCATCGCCTGGCAATGCAATTAGTTCGGCTGCAACTGTGGTGTGACGACCACGTTGATCATCTTCACGCACTTCAGCTGTTCGTTGTATCTCGTAGCCAACAAGTGCATTAACCAAAGTTGACTTGCCAACTCCACTTGCACCAATAAACACAATCGTGGTGTGTGGTCGCGCATACGCACGAATCTTTTCCAAGCCTTCACCAGTTACAGAGCTCACCAATGCAATATCAACATCAAAAGTGATCTCCGCAAACACTGCACGAGCAGCTTCAGCTGCTTCAGTGCTAATAGCGTCGATTTTTGTCAATACAAGGACTGGTGTTGCTCCACTATCAAACGCCAGCACCAACTCGCGTTCAAGTCGTCGCTGATTTGGCGGAGAGTTAACCGAATGGACCAGAAAGACAGTGTCAATGTTCGATGCGACTATTTGACGCATGCCCCGAGCGCCCTCAAACGAGTTACGTCGTGTTAACGCACTCCGTCTCGGGTGCACCATATCTATACGCTCAAAATCAGCCGAAACGGACACCATGTCGCCGACGGCAACTTCCACGCCAATATTGCGCACTCGAATGGCCTCTGCGGTATCTAATAACACCGTGCTCCACCCGCGGTCTAAGCGGGTGATACGTCCGGACAACACCTGATTTTCAGGCATATTCGGCGGTGTGACTTGTGTTTCCATCTACCGAAACGGTACCGCCATGTAGCCATCGCAGTGTTCTAATTCGTAACCTAGACATAAGCCCCTTTAGAATTGGACTCCCATGCTCTCATCTCTTGCCCGCTTCTGTGTACGCCACAAGCGCACCGTTGTTTTTGGAATCTGGATTCCACTTGCCATAGCCATGGTTTTTGCTAGTTCTACATTCGGCACGGAATTCAACACGGAAATGGCAATGCCGTCGAGCGAATCCCGCCAGGCTGAGACCGTTCTTGCTCGCGCTAATCCGAACCAAGGTGGGGAATCTTCTCAATTGGTTTTTCGAACAACGTCATCGATTGATGATCCGCAAGTAAAGAAAACCATTTCAGATGCAATAGCCGCAGTAGATGCAATCAGTGATGTCGACATTACTTCTCCGTTTATTTTACAGAATCAGATCAGTACGGACAGAAAGGTTGCATTTTCTGAGGTCAACGTTCCTCGTATGAATATAGAAGAGTACAAAACGCTTGGTGAAGAAATAAAGGTAGCGACTGCACCAGCACGAGCTGCTGGAATAGAAATCGGTTATGGCGGTGCAATCTTTCTAGAGGAGGAGCTACCTGAATCTGAAGCGCTAGGCGTGCTAGCTGCCATTCTGATTTTGGTTCTTGCTTTCGGATCTGTCATCGCAATGGGCCTACCAATCAGCGTTGCACTACTGGGTCTCATCATTGCATCAAGCATTGTGGGAATTATTAGTCACTTCGTTTCAATGCCTGATGCAGTGACTTCGATGGTCGGGATGATTGGCTTGGGAGTCGGCATTGACTACGCACTATTTATCGTCACGCGTTTTCGCGAAGGGCTCCACGACGGATTGTCAGTGGAAGAAGCAGTCATCGAATCTATTGACACCTCCGGTCGGGCCGTGGTCTTTGCTGGCATCACTGTCATCGTCGCTGCCCTCGGACTTCTCACTATCGGACTTTCGTTTGTCACTGGATTGGCAATCGGCATGGGAACAGCAGTAGCAGTCATGATCATTGCGTCCATCACATTGCTTCCTGCGCTTCTCGCCATGGTTGGCGAACGCATTGATACAACTTCTCGAGCAGCAGTCATCTCCCTCATTGCTTTTGTTGTCAGTGGTTTTATTGCCGTATTCACGAAGAATTTATTGGTCTTGTCCATAGGTGTTGGCCTTGCAGTTGCTAGTCAACTCACGCGATTCATTATTCCCGCATTGCGTATTGCGATACCTCATCGCGCTCAAAACGACCACCAGAACACAATTTGGTGGCGTTGGAGTCGAGTTGTGCAACACAAACCTTGGATTTCGTTTGTGGCTTCGTCCCTCTTTCTCATCATTCTCACCGTCCCAATGTTGTCCATTCGTTTGGGTTTCGGAGATGCAGGGAACTCTCCCAAGACTGCGGATGTACGCAAGGCATATGACATGTTGTCTGAAGGATTCGGACCTGGCTTCAATGGTCCGCTGTACATCGTTGTCACTGGTGACGCAGTGCAGGAACCTGAAAAAATGAAGTCGTTCCTTACCGTTATCAATACGACACCTGGCATTGCATATGCGGGGGCCGCACCACTGAAGAGCGACGAGGTTGCATTAGTTGTCGCATATCCAACATCTGCACCGCAAGATGAAGCCACGTCAGACCTAGTGCACGCATTACGAGGCACCGTTATTCCATCTACTGGAGTTGCAGCACAAGTGACTGGGTTTACTGCCGCATCTGTAGATTTCTCGGATTACCTCGGAAAGCGTTTGCCGTTCCTTATTGGCATCGTCTTGTTGTTGTCATTTCTTCTGTTGATGGCAGTGTTTCGAAGTGTGCTTGTTCCCATCAAAGCAGTCCTTATGAACTTGTTGTCCGTTGGAGCTGCCTATGGCGTCATCGTTGCCGTGTTCCAGTGGGGATGGGGTGCTGAACTCATTGGTGTTGGCAAACCAGGACCTATCGAAGCGTGGGCTCCTATGTTCTTGTTTGCAATCGTGTTCGGTTTGTCGATGGACTACGAAGTGTTTTTGCTTTCACGCATCAGAGAAGAATTCAACCGCACTGGCGACAACACATCTGCCGTTGCCGACGGAGTGGCGGCAACCGCCCGTGTCATCACCGCTGCCGCCCTCATCATGGTCTGCGTTTTCGGCGCTTTCGTCCTTGGCGATGACCGTGATTTGAAGCTGTTTGGTCTTGGCATGGCCGTGGCCGTCTTTCTTGACGCAACCATCGTTCGAATGGTCCTCGTTCCAGCCACCATGGAGCTACTCGGAGCTCGGAACTGGTGGATGCCGGCCTGGCTTGACCGCCTGCTCCCGAAGATCGATGTGGAAGGCACGCACCACACGAAGCCGGCCCCGATACCCTGACGAAATAAGGGTTTGCGCCTATTGCCTTGACAAGGGGGTAGCAAATCACATAGCCCTGAAAAAGATATGGCCAAGTTCCTCGTAATAGTTGAGTCCCCCGCAAAGGCAAAAACGATCTC
>CAMDVC010000098.1 GCA_945878785.1 Bifidobacterium breve
CCGACGACTAGTCCAATGCAAGCAATCATGAGACCCCAGTTGACGAGTGGAACATAGATCTGGCCGGAATGGCTCTGAGACGTGTGTCGAATTTGAATTCGCGGTAGGTAATCAAGTTGCACTGCTTGAGCAGTGAGAGAGAACACACCAGAAATTAAGGCCTGTGACGCAATAACAGTTGCACACGTGGCAAGCAAAACAAGTGGAATGAGAAGTGGCTCTGGAGCCATGCGGAAAAAGACACTTTCAATGTCTTCTGGGTTGGCCAACAGAAAAGCTCCCTGGCCCCAATAGTTCAGTAGCAACGCTGGCAAAACCATCGCGTACCAACCAATAGTGATGGGGCGACGACCAAAGTGGCCCATGTCGGCATACAAAGCCTCGCCACCTGTCACGACCAAAAAGATTGAACCAAGCGACAAGAACGCTTTGCCTGATTCATGGGTGAAATAACGAATCGCGTAGATGGGGTTCACTGAGCTGATGATTCCTGGTTCAGGAATAATTCTCGACAATCCGAGAAGAGCCAATGTGGCAAACCACACGACCATGATTGGTCCGAATACTTTGCCCACGGCTCCGGTGCCTCGGCTTTGCACCATGAATAAGCCAAGCAAAATAACGATGGCAATGGGAAGAACCCACGAAGCAAAAGAGGGAGATACTTCTTCAAGGCCCTCCACGGCACTTAAGACTGAAATCGCTGGTGTAATGATGCCGTCTCCGTAGAGAAGCGCTGTTCCAAACACTCCGAGCGAAACAAGCAGACCTGCCTTGGTGACATTTTTGGTACGTTTCGGCATTACGAGGGCAGTTAAAGCAAGAATGCCACCTTCGCCTTTGTTGTCTGCGCGCATGACAAGCAAGAGGTACTTCACCGAAATAATGATGACAAGCGCCCAAAATGCCAAGGAACAAATCCCGTAGACATTGATTGTGTCGACGGTCATTCTGTGGGATTCTTCGGTGAATGCTTCTTTGAATGAGTACAAAGGACTCGTACCAATGTCTCCGTACACCACGCCGAGTGCACCGAGAGCTAGGGCAGCGGTTCCTGTTTTTGAGTGGCTGTGCTCGCCATGAGATTCATGATCATGAGTCTGGCTAGCCGATTGCTGTGCTGCCGCCTCGGCACTGCGCTTGGCGCCCTTGACCGAATCGATGTCGGCTGATTTGTCTGATCCCACAGGACGGCAACACTACTGCTCAGCGGGGCAAACTCCTATAACCCTCGCCACAAGAATGGCGAGAGGTCTAACGAGAAGATGTGGGGTATGGCAACCAGGTCGCCGCTTCAAAGTCGTACAACTTGCAGGCCTTCGTGGCTTGCAGGTACGCCTTCAGTGAGTACTTTGAGTAGCGCACGGTGTCGGGGAATGCCTCAGCAATTGCAGCGGCTGCCAATGGCAACTTGTGAAATGGAATTCGGGCATCAACGTGGTGGGGCACATGAACGAAAATGTTGTGGAACCAGAGGTAGTTGATAATGCGCGGGGTGTGAAGAACTGTCGTTGATTCCATTTGTCCGTTGAACTGGGTCCACTCTTTACGAGTCCACCAACGAATGTCGGGCGCCACGTGGTGAACGTAGACAGTCCAGCCGATGATCTGTGTGAACAACAAGAACGGAACTACTAACACCTTGATTGGCATCCAGAGTGCCATTGCAAAGCCGCCGGTAAGTGCACCAATAACAACCATTGCTGCAATAGCTACAAGCAGTGCTGAGCCCAGTGTGATTTTGTCGCGAACGATTGCATCGTGACGCTTGCCGGGCGCGTTGAAACGCCACATTTTTAGCCACCACACTTCACGAAGGAAGTAGGCGCCAGAACCAATGCACGACCATTCAAGACGATGGCGAAGTTTTTGTGCCCCACTCAGTGCCTCATAATCGGCAACAGTGAGTGGCTGCCACACAAAGTCGAAACCTTGGCGAGTGGTGTAGCCGTGATGAATACGGTTGTGTCCGAGATCCCATGCAGATTCGCAATGAACACTCGGCCCCATGCACAGTTGGGCGATGATGCGATTCGCCTTACGCGAATCAAGAAGTGCATTGTGCGATGCGTCGTGACCTAAAACAAAAAGTCCCGACACTGCAAGACCAGCAAGTAGCCACCAGATGCCAACTGCCCACCATGTATTGGTAAGCACTAACGCGACCGTAGGAACTGCGTACAACACAGTTGCTTGAACCAGCGCTCGAGTAGCGCGCAACCGCGAGCGTTCGTAACAAACGGCAGGAATGATGGCGCGCACATCGTTCAGAGAATTTTCGCGGGGGGCTGGCATTGTCGGTGATTCGATACTCACCCCCATAGGATATGCCCCTACCTACCGTTAGGTAGGGGCATTCCGCAGAATCTTGGTCACAGAGGTCGAGAAGGGTTATTTCAGGCGGTTTCTCAGTTGCACGAAGACTTCAGTGCCGACAAGCTCGGATAACTCATCTCCCAGGCTGTCAAGGACAGATGACCCACCGACATAGGCGTCGGTACCTTCAGTGCAACACCACGCCATTTTGGTGCCGTGGTCGCCCCAGTCGGCGCGAGACCATCTGCGAACAGTGGCCACTTCCACATTGTCTTCGCGCAACTCCCAATCAACCTTGATCGGCAGCTGCCAGCACACCGACGGTTTCCAATCCACAGGTGATTCGTCGAAGTACTCGGCTGCCAAGTGCAGTGCGCATCCTTCTCCGCCTTCAAAACCACTGCGGTTATGAAAAATGCATGCACCATCAATAACGCGCGTTGCAGAGTAGGACTCGTCTGCGAACACGTTGCCTTCACTTGCTTCGGCGTGAAATTGAAACAGGTGAACAGGGATAGTGGCAGCGGCGGCAGACAGATTGCGTGCCTCATCTATTCCGTCTAGTTCTGCGCCTAGTGAACAACAGCCGTGGCCAAGCGTGTCGGCCGTTGCGTTGATTCCTTTGCATCCCCTGCCCCAAATGCAGGTCCAGTTGGAAGAGAGAAAATCACGGTCGAATCGCCAGACAGTGTCACCGGCATCGATTTCTTCGTAACTGCTCACGAGCCCACAATAGAGCAGGTGTCTAACTATGTGACAATGGTCTCGTTATACAAAGATGAGAACATGATTAATCATTACCGTGCAGCCCGTGCCGAACTCGATGCCCCAGGGTCACCCTTTGCCACAACTATGACCGAAGTTCGTGGTGTGAATATGAAGACATTCGTGTCTGCTCCACCGACGATGCGCGTGATCTGGGAAAACTCCATTGGCCATGCTGACAAGGACTACATCGTCTACGAAGATGAGCGTTACACGTATGCAGACGTTCATGCACAGGTACGCAAGCTTGCACAGTATTTAGTAGAACATGGCGTCACACCAGGTACTCGCGTTGCACTTGCAATGCGCAACTACCCGGAGTGGGTCGTTGGCTACTGGGCAATTTTATCTATTGGCGCTGCAGTCGTTGGAATGAATGCCTGGTGGACCACTCCTGAAATGGAATATGCACTCAATGACAGTGCACCAGTCGTATTGATTGCAGACGATGAACGCCTTGAGCGATTCGAACAAATTGAAAATGCGCCAGCCGTGCACATTCTTGGCGTTCGTACTGATCGTGCATTGCCAGCTGGCAGTGGTCTTTGGGCAGATGTTCTTGCAATGGCCGACCCCGGTGTGTTGCCGACCGTTGATATAGGCACTGACGACGACGTCACTATCTTTTACACATCAGGCACTACCGGCTTTCCAAAGGGTGCGCAGTTAACGCATCGCGGATCAGTGGCAAACATATTCAACATGCTCACCATGACAATGGCTGCAAACTCGGCGGAAGCAAAAGGTATTGCAGCCGGTGATATTCCAGCACCAACAACTACGCCGTCGGCCTACCCGGCCGCTTTCATGGCTCCAACTCCACTGTTTCACGTGACTGCGTGTAACTGCATTCTGCACCCTGCAACTGTGATGGGTGCGAAACTTGTTCTGACATACAAATGGGAACCTGGCCGTGCACTTGAACTTATTGAACGTGAACGTGTCACCACATTGTCTGGCGTTCCAACAATGAGCCGCGAGTTACTGCTACACCCTGATTGGGAAACACGCGATACATCGTCCTTACAAGGAATGGGTGGGGGCGGTGCGCCATTGCAGCCAGACCTTGTACACAAGATTGCTGGGGCCTTGAAAGGTGGCGCACCTTCAACTGGTTACGGCATGACAGAAACACACGGAATCATTACTGCAAACTCCGCTCGTTGGCTCATTGCAAAACCTGCTTCATGTGGCCCGCTAGTGCCAACTCTGGAAGCAAAGTTTGTTGATGAAGACGGAAACGATCTTCCTTCTGGTCCAGACACAGTGGGAGTGCTGTGCGTCAAAGGTGCAGTCATCATTAAGGGGTATCTCAACAGGCCAGAAGCTAATGCTGAGAGCATCCAAGATGGTTGGCTAAACACAGGCGACATCGCACGTATCGACGAAGATGGTTTTGTATTCATTGTTGACCGCGCAAAAGACATGGTTCTGCGCGGAGGAGAGAACGTTTATTGCAGCGAAGTAGAAACTGCTATTTACCATCACGAATCAATTGCTGAAGCCGCTGTCTTTGGTATCCCTGATGAGCGTTTAGGTGAAGAAGTTGCAGTGGTGTTGGTTTTGCGCCCAGGAAAAACACTCGGCGAAGACGA
>CAMDVC010000099.1 GCA_945878785.1 Bifidobacterium breve
TTCATGGGGTCACCATTGCTGCAGACCTAAAGGCATTGGCAGATGCAAAGTGCGACGTGGTGGTTGACTTCACTGTTGCCGCTGCTGCACGCACCACGTTGCCGTGGCTGGCGTTACACGGCATGCACGCCGTTGTTGGTACCACTGGCTTTTCAGATGACGACCTTGCAACTTTTGGCAAGGCGTTCACCGGGAGCAATTGTTTAATTGCAGCCAACTTCGCAATTGGCGCAGTTCTCATGATGAAGTTTGCCGAGCAAGCAGCTCCGTATTTTGAAACTGCTGAGATCATCGAGTTCCATCACAACGCAAAAGCTGATGCACCGAGCGGTACAGCAATGGTCACGGCTCAGCGCATGGCGGCAGCTAGTGATGAATGGGCTGCTGACCCCACAAAGCATGAGGTAATCCCTGGTGCTCGCGGTGGTGTTGGCCCCGGCGGCATTCACGTACACGGCGTTCGTATGGTCGGCATGACTGCATCACAAGAAGTGATCTTGGGAACGGCTGGTCAAACCTTAGTGATACGTCACGATTCGAATGACCGTGTCAGTTTTATGCCAGGTGTTGTCTTGGCATGTCGCAAAGTCGCAGACCTCAAAGGTCTCACTATGGGAATTGATTCGCTGCTGTAATTACTTCAGCGAAGCAATTGCTGCGTCGTAATTTGGTTCGTTAGCAATGTCAGAAACAAGTTCTGTATGAAGAACTTTTCCGTTTTCATCAACTACGACAACTGCACGTGCGAGAAGTCCGGCAAATGCACCTTCGTTGAGGCCTACGCCGAACACTGAACCAAAGTCGGTGCGGAATGACGATGCGTTTTGTACGTTGCTGAGGCCTTCTGAACCACAGAAGCGACCTTGAGCGAACGGCAAGTCTGCTGACACGCAATACACGACTGTGTTGTCAAGAGATGACGCCAACTCATTGAATGTACGAACGCTTGTCGCACATGTTGGTGTGTCAACGCTTGGGAAGATGTTGAATACAACTCTTTTTCCTGCAAGTGAGTCGTTGCTGAACTCTTGCAAGTTGCCGGCTGTGAGTGTGAATGAGGGAAGTGATTTTCCTGCAACAGGAAGATCGCCAACGGTGTTGACGGGCGTGCCGCCGAATGATGTCTGAGCCATGCAGGAGAGCCTAACCAAAAGGCAGGCTTACGCCTCAGGTGCGCCTGGGGACTTTCGTCGAGCCGATTGAAGGAACGTGAGAGCAAAAAGTCCGCCGACAATCCACCACTGATACTGGTCAATCCAGTCGAGGGCAGATCGAATCTGGCTCTCAAACGCTTTGCCTCCGAACCAAAGGACGATGAGGCGAAAGATAATGCCCGAGGTGACGGCTGCTACGAATTTACGAGGTTCGAGCTTCAGGTGGCCGAGGAGAAGACACACAATGTTTGAGCCCGGAAGAAAGAATGCTGCGACCCACCCGCCCCGTATCGCCATGCGCTCTGTCCAACGGTAAATGCGAGGCATTTCCCCAACTTGAGACTCAGTCCAGCGCAACGCACGTTCTCCGAATAGCCGACCAACGTAGAACAGCGCAAGAGCGGCAACCAGTAGACGAACGAACCCAATCAGAAAAAACGGCAATGGGTCGATAAAGGGGACAGCGCCAAAGAGGTTTCGGTTGCGCGAACTGAGCATGAGGATGAGAAGCGGATGGTCGTCCACCAAGGCAGGGCCGATATTGGTGCCAATGGTGCCTGCTACAAACAAAAGTGATGTGAAAGCAATGAGTAGTTTGCGCATCTGGGCAACCGTAGTGCCTGTGGGCTTTCACGAGGCGTCACGGCATTGCTACGGTTCACTATGTCGTGGCGTAAGCCACTGAAATACAGGGGGACACTATGAAGGGTTTAATGCAGCCGACACCATTGTCGATTAGCTACCTATTTGATCGCGCGGAAAAGTACCATCGCAATAAGCAGATTATTACTGCCACAGCTACTGGTCGCGAGCGCATTACCTATGGCGAATGGGCAGACCGCACGCGTCGCCTTGGCGGCGTGCTCGACACATTGGGTATCTCGCATCTTGGTCGAGTGGCAACATTTGCGTGGAACACTGCTCGTCACCTTGAGTTGTATTTCGCAGCGCCGTGTTCAGGCCGCGTGTTGCACACCTTGAACATTCGTTTGTTTCCCGAGCAAATCACATACATCGTCAATCATGCCGAAGACGAAGTCATCTTTATTGACACCTCCATTTATCCGTTGATCGAACCGTTGCTTTCTACATTTTCAACCGTAAAGCATTTGGTTTTCATGTACGACGGCAAAGGTGAAGTACCAACATCTGTTCCTGGTTTTCAAGTGCACGAATACGAAAAACTCCTGGCTGCTGCATCGCCAGTGCAGTGGGCTGCGGTAGACGAGAATCAAGCAGCGAGCATGTGTTACACCAGTGGAACAACTGGTAATCCGAAAGGCGTCGTGTACAGCCACCGCAGTACGTACCTGCACACCATGGGTGCAATGATGGCCGACTCACTCGGTGTCAGTGAATCAGATGTCATTCTTCCTGTGGTTCCCATGTTCCACGCGAACTCATGGGGTCTTGCTCATGCTGGTGTTGCCTCTGGTGCAACATTGGTGATGCCAGGTCCAGATTTGTCTGGTCCTGCAATTGCCAATTTGATCGTGGAAGAAAAAGTCACGGTGCCTGCTGGTGTTCCCACTATCTGGATGGCTGTGCTTCCTGAACTCAAGGGACGAGATACGTCAAACATTCGTGCCATCCCGTGTGGTGGTTCAGCAGTACCGAAAGCACTGAGTGAGGCTTATCGCGAGCAGACAGGCAAGCCCATCTTGCAGGCATGGGGCATGACAGAGACAAGCCCGATTGCAGCAGTGTGCACATTGTCATCAGAAGACCTGTTGTTGTCTGATGCTGAACAAGCAGAACTGCGTACAACTGTTGGCCTCATTAGTTTCGGTGTTGAAATGCGCGTTGTCGAACCCGGCACAACTACACCGTTGCCATGGGATGGCGAATCGCAAGGTGAATTGCAATGTGCAGGTGCATGGATTGCTTCTGACTATTACAACGACCCTCGTTCTCGCGAAAGTTTCACACCCGATGGTTGGCTGCGCACCGGTGACGTTGCAGTAGTTGATGCCAAGGGCCGCATTCGTTTGGTTGACCGCACGAAAGACCTCATTAAGTCTGGTGGCGAATGGATTTCATCAGTTGACGTTGAAAACGAACTGATGTCGCATCCGAAGATTGCTGAAGCAGCAGTCATTGGAGTTCCTCACCCCAAATGGAGCGAGCGTCCGCTTGCATGTGTTGTTATCAAGCCAGGCGAGACTCTGACTGAAGCCGAAGTGATTGCCCATCTTGTGCCGCGTTTGGCTAAGTGGCAATTACCTGACGCAGTCGTGTTCATTTCAGAGGTGCCAAAGACGTCTGTTGGCAAATTCTCGAAAAAGACACTGCGCGAACAGTTTGCTGATTACGTATTGCCAGACGCTTAAAGGCGGCCGGCGCGAATAATGCGCTCCAGAAATTGTTGAGCGCGCTCTGATTTGGGTGCGCTAAAGACCTGGCCAGGTAGGCCTTGTTCAATGATGTGTCCACCATCAAGTACGCACACCAAGTCGCTGATGTCACGTGCAAAACCCATTTCGTGAGTGGCAAGAACCAAGGTCATGCCGGATGTTTTTAGTTCGCGAACAACATCAAGAACCTCGCCAACCAATTCAGGGTCAAGCGAGCTAGTAATTTCATCAAGCAACAAAACTTCTGGCTCAATTGCAAGAGCACGAACGATTGCAACTCGTTGTTGCTGTCCGCCTGATAACTGATCTGGGAAGGCATTGACTTTGTCAGCCAGGCCAAACCGTTCGAGAAGTTCTGCAGCCTTTGCGCGAGCTACTGCTTTGTTGACTCCGAGCGTACGAATGGGGGACAGGGTGATGTTGTCTTGCACTGACATGTGTGGAAACAGATTGAAATTTTGAAACACCATTCCGATTCGTCGGCGAACGGGATTTGCATCAAAACCAGGTATTGAAATATCGATGTCGTCGACGAAAATTTCGCCATCGTCTATTGGTTCTAGAAGATTGATGCATCGCAATAATGTGCTCTTGCCCGAACCACTTGGTCCAATCAGAGACACAACGGTTCCCTCAGCAATATCCAAATCAATTCCGTTCAGAACGGAATTAGCACCAAATGCTTTGTGGACACCGCGCAGCGAAATCTTTGCGGTACTCATGAGATGCGTGTTCCTGTTGTACGACGACGTTCACGTTCAATCAAAAAGTCTGTCGTGCGTGTGAGGGGAATAGTGATGAGTAGAAAAATTGCAGCTGCTGCAATGTATGGCGTGAAGTTTGCAAACTTCGATTTGTCGATTCCTGCTTGACGCAATATCTCAATCGGGCCAATCAGGCTGACGAGGGCGACGTCTTTTTGCAAACTCACCATGTCGTTCATGAGTGGGGGAATGACGCGACGTATGGCTTGAGGTAGCACGACATGTCGCATGGTTTGCCAACTTGATAATCCGAGCGATCGTGCAGCAGCCCGTTGTGATTCATGAACGCTTTCAATACCGGCACGAAACACTTCAGCTATGTATGAGGCGTACGTCAGAACAAGCGCAACCGAACCCCAAATCAGTGGGCTGTTCCA
>CAMDVC010000100.1 GCA_945878785.1 Bifidobacterium breve
CCAGATGGCAGTGCTGAGCAAATTCTGAGTGGCAGAGGATGGCTAACGGTTGATGAAGCCCGTCAACTGACAGGACATAACATTGCACCGATTGTCGGTACATGGGTTGCTAGTGCTGAAACGTTGCGCTCTACTGTGGCAGCACTTGAGCAACAGTTAGCGACATCGCAATCAATTGACACCGCCACGCTTGCTGCGTATGAACGTGATGTGCTTTCAACAATTAACGGAGTTCAGATCAACAACGGAATTGCAGTGCGAGGCGAATCTGATCCGTTACTGAGTCATCCTTATGTCACGCTGTTCTTCCAGGCAGGTGTAACAACTCCTGATGCCGACAAACTTGACCGAAACGTTATTCGTCAACTTGTACAGAAGAAGATTCTGTTCGAACACGACAATATTGCATTTCATGCCGAGACTCTTTCGTCATTGCGGCCCGTGCTGGAACAACTGTGGGAGCAACATCCAGAGGGGTTCACAATGGCAAACCTTCGTGATGTGCTTTCCATCACTCGCAAGCACGCTCTGCCTCTTGGTAATTGCCTCGACAAAGTGGGTCTCACAAAACGGCAGGGTGATCTACGAATTGCTGGTTCAGCCTGGTGATGGCGGAGGCGGACGGGAATCGAACCCGCCGAACGGGGTTCGCCCGTTCCGTCTGTTTTGAAGACAGCGAAGCCCACCAGGTACTCAAACGCCTCCGCTGTCAGAGTAGCGTTCGGCCATGAGTTCTGTTGCGCCGGTACTTCCAGATGGATTCGTAGTCATTGTGAAACGCGAATGCGCCACCTGCCAAATGGTCGAACCAGTCTTGAAGGACATCGCTGCGCACAGCACGCCACTTACGGTCTACACACAAGATGACCCAACATTCCCGGAATCATTGTCAGCCATTCACGATTCCGATTTGGCGGTCTCTTGGCACAACAACATCGACACAGTTCCCACGCTGATTAAAGTTGTGAATGGCAAAGAAGTTGACCGCACATTCGGTTGGTTGGCATCTGACTGGCAACGCATTACAGAAATTCCAGAACTCGGAACAGATCTTCCTGCAATGCGACCTGGTTGCGGCTCGATGAGCGTTGATCCAGACATTGTTGACAAGTTGCGTGCAAAGTTCACAGACTCACCTGTCATTGCGCGCACTGTTGAATTCTCAGACGCTGAAGACGAGTTCGAAGCAATGTATGCACGCGGATGGACCGATGGGTTCCCTGTTGTCCCACCAACACGTGAACGCGTATTGCGGATGCTGATAGGAACTACTCGTCACCCACAAGACGTGATTGCAATTGCACCACCCGACTTGGTGGAGCTCACTGTTGAAAAAATCGCCATCAACGCGGTGATGGCTGGTTGTCTTCCCGAATACATGCCGTGGGTTATTGCTGCACTTGAAGCTGTTTGCAACGACCAATTCAATATGCATGGCGTATTGGCAACCACGATGCCTGTTGGTCCAGTGATTATTTGTAATGGTCCGGGTACACGTGCGATTGGCATGAACTCGGGCATTAACGCATTCGGCCAGGGCAACCGAGCAAACAACACCATTGGCCGCGCGGTACAACTCACCATTCGTAATGTTGGCGGCGGTCGCCCTGGTGAAGTTGATCGTGCGACGCATGGCAACCCCGGCAAGATTTCATTCTGTTTCGCTGAAGACGAAGTTGGGTCACCGTTCACATCACTTGCAACCGAACGTGGCATTCCACTTGGGCAGAACGCGGTAACAGTGTTCGCAGGTGAAGGACCACGCTGTGTGGTTGATCAATTAGCGCGCACACCAGAAGAGCTAACCAATTCATTGGTCGCATGTTTGCAAACTGTGCATCACCCGAAACTGGTCATTGGCTTTGATGCGATTCTCACAATCAGCCCAGACCATGGTCGCGTGTACGCGGAAGCTGGATGGTCTCGCGAGAAACTCATTGCCGAACTCACTGAACGCTCCATGACTCCCGGCGCTGACTTGGTACGTGGTGCACGCGAAATGGCTGAAGGTATTCCACCGCACCTGCGCGATGCCACATTGCCGAAGTTCCGACCCGGCGGCATTCTGCTCACATACGCAGGTGGCGGTGCAGGCCTCTTTTCGTCCATCGTTGCTGGTTGGGCCAATGGCGCAATCGGTTCAGACCCTGTCACCCGAGTCGTTGGCTCGTGACATACTGATACCCATGGCTACTGGCATCACCATCCTTGATCCGACAAATGAGTCGAAGCCCGCAACGCGTCACACACTGTCACGCCCCGCCAGCATCAAGGGCCTTACTATTGGCCTTCTTGATATTTCGAAGCCACGTGGCAATTTGTTTCTGAACCGTATTGAAGAACTTCTCACCGAACGCGGTGCAAAGGTCTTGCGATTCTCGAAACCAACGTTTACCAAACCTGCACCGGTTGACTTGCGACAAGAAATTGCCACACAGTGCAACTTGGTCATAGAAGCGCTAGCCGATTGAGGCAGTTGCACGTCCTGCAGTGTGCATGACATTTCAGATCTAGAACTTCGTGGCATCCCCGGTGTCTTTGTCGCTACCGAAGAGTTCATCAGCGCTGGTACTGCGCAGTCCGTCTCGCTTGGGTTGCCCAGCATGAAGCGGGTGTACACCACCCACCCTGTGCAAGATCGAACTGATGAAGAAATGGTCGCAATGGCTGACCAGTTCTTTCTTGAAATCCTTGCCTGCATTACATCAGGCGAGTAAGGCTTCATACCCAAGTACCATCGTGGAGTGCTCCCCGCTACCCGAATCCTGATGCTGCGCCATGGCCAGAGCGAATGGAACGCTCAAGGTCGTTGGCAGGGTCAAGCAGATATTGAACTCACAGATCTTGGTGTTGACCAAGCGCGAGCTGCAGCACAAAAGCTCGGCATGTTTGATGCAATCGTTTCCAGTGACTTATTGCGCGCTCGCACCACAGCCACAATCATCGCGAACAGTCTCGGTGCAGGGCTAATGGAACCTGACGTTCGTTTACGTGAAACTGATGTGGGCGAATGGCAAGGACTCACCCACAACCAAATTGAACGCGATTGGCCGGGCTATTTGGAATCGCATCAGCGTCCGCCTGGTTTTGAATCAGATGAGTCAATTGTTTCGCGCGTCACTGATTCTCTCGTTGACATTGCAACGCAATTTGCTGGGGGCGAAGTATTAGTGGTTGCACATGCAGGAGTAATCCGTGTTATGCGTAGGTCTCTCAAAAAAGTTGATTCGCGTATTTACAACTTGGGTGGGTGTCAATTCATTGTCCGTCCAGGGTCGCCGAGCCCCATTGAGATTGGTGACGTTGTTGATTTGCTCGAGCACGGCGCCATTGGCGAAGAGCTCTAACTCAATGTTTGCTCGTTTCGTCGATAACTCATACGCAGCACCTGTTCGCAAGAATCTCGACCGTCTTGTATGGGGTCGCTTAGCTTCAAACGCTTGTTACAGATTTGCTCCGCCGTTCATTGCAGTCATCGCCCGCGGGCTTGATGTCAGCGTGGCGCAAATGGGAGTTGCACTGATGATCGGCGAATTCGCTGGGCTTGGGTCTCCCATCTTGGGGCGAATTGTTGACCGTGGTAACCGAATTACATCAATGACTATTGGAATGGTCGCACTCACGCTCGGAGTCATTGGTGCAGCTACTTCCACCACGATTGTCCAGTTTGCAATTTCAATGTTCCTCTTGAGCGGGGCAAAGGTGCTGTTCGATACTGCGCTCATTGTTTGGGTGAATGATCACGTGGAATATGAACGACGTGGACGCATCGTCGGAATTATCGAGACCTCGTGGGCACTGTCGTTATTCATCGGTGTCGCAATCATGGGTATTGCCACGGCTCTTATCTCGTGGCGCGCCGGATTCATTGTTGGTGCAATCGGTATGGCCATCACGGGTTCACTCATTGCCAGTGCACTTCCACGTGATGAAGCACATGCGCCGGTGCGTACTGAACTACGCGGCGCAGTGCCACGCAATGCATACCTCGTATTTGGCTCATCATTTTTATTGATGGGTGCCAGCCAATGCCTTGGCATCACATTCGGCCCATGGTTTGAAGATGAATTTGGCTTCTCAAGTGCTGCTCTTATTGGTGTAGTCATTGTGCTCGGACTCTTCGAACTGATCTCAAGCATTGGCAGCTCGCGCGTCACTGACACTTGGGGCAAAGAAATCAGCGTTCGTCGTGGAGCAGTTCTAATGGTGGTTGCAACAGTTGCCATGACTGCGGCACCGCATGTTGCCTTCGTTGCAGTTCCCATGTTGGTGTTATTCATCTTGGGGTTTGAGTTCTCGCTAGTCAGCATGCTGCCGTTAGCGGCCAACATTGTTCCGAATAGTGGTGGCATTGGTCTTGGTCTCACAGTCGGTGCCGGCACATGTGGCCGTGCCATCTTCAGCACTGTTGCTACTTCGCTGTATGACTCAGTTGGTCCTGTCGGCCCAGCGCTTGCGGCTCTTGCATTATCTGCAATGACCGTTGTGCTTATCAGTCTCTATGCTCGGTCGGTGCGATAACCGTTTGTGATTGGCATACGGCGGTCTTTGCCGAATGCCTTTTCTGAAATGCGAACTCCTGGCGCACACTGGCGACGTTTGTATTCGTTGATGTCAACAAGTCGCGCAATACGAGCTACAACAGCAGC
>CAMDVC010000101.1 GCA_945878785.1 Bifidobacterium breve
GCCAGGTCGTTCTCACACAAGATTCACCCAACAGTTCTTGCCGTGCAGCAAGAGCAAGCACAACTGGCAAGCGTTGTTGAGGAATCAGTTTCAGGTATTCGTGTTATCAAAGGTTTTGGCGCTGAAGCTGTGCAGCAGGCCAAGTTAGAAATTGAAGCCGAGGATATTCGTCGTGAATCAATGACAGCTGCGCGCATTCGTAGTCGTTTTCTTCCAGCAATCGATTTGCTCCCTGGACTTGGACTGGTTGCAGTTCTTGGGCTTGGAGGCCATCGCGTTATTAGTGGCGACATGTCATTGGGTGGACTCGTTGCGTTCAATGCGTATCTCACCATGTTGATCTGGCCAATGCGCAACATCGGTATGACTGTTGCCATGGGGCAACGCGCAGCATCTGCGTTGATGCGTATTCATGAAATCTTGGCAGTTGTGCCAGCAATCGCAGACCCACCACACCCGTTACATCTGCCACAATCCGCCGTGGCTCAACCGGTTGGTGCCGTGAAATTCGAGAATGTTCGGTTCGGATACGAGATTGGCCATACAGATATTCGTGTTCTTGAAGGTTTCAGCTTCTCTGTCGCCCCAGGAGAATCAGTTGCCATTGTTGGTGCCACTGGTTCTGGAAAATCCACTATTGCGCGTTTGTTGCTGCGGTTTTACGACCCACAAGCAGGAAGTGTCAGTCTCGACGGCATTGACTTGCGTCAACTACGACTTCCTGAATTACGACATTCAGTTGGCGTCGTATTCGAGGACACCTTGTTGTTCCATGACACGGTGTCGGCCAACATTGCATTTGCAAAACCAGAAATTGACTTTTCAGTTGTTCAACGTGCAGCGAAATTAGCGGGTGCCCACGACTTCATTATGCAATTACCGAATAAGTACGACACCTCATTGGGGGAGCGTGGCTATTCATTGTCTGGTGGGCAACGCCAACGCATTGCTATTGCACGTGCCATTGTGGCTGACCCACGCGTACTGGTTCTTGATGACGCAACATCCGCAGTCGACCCAACAAAAGAACATGAAATTCGTGATGCCTTGTCTACTGTGATGCGTGGACGCACCACATTGGTTATTGCACATCGCCCGGCCACCATCGAATTAGCTGATCGGGTAGTGCTGCTCGATGAAGGCCGAGTGTCTGCAACGGGTTCGCATCATGAGTTGTTGGAAACGAACGAGAAGTATCGAAGTGTCCTTGCTGCAATGACTAGCTCGGTGATTGAGTAGTTATGTACGCAGGAGGACGTGGAGGACGTGGCGGCGGCGGTGGCGGCGGCGCAGGTGGTCGTGGAATGGACGAGGATCGGAAGCTTGATCGTACGCAAACACGAGTTGTGCTTGTCCGTAGTTTCCGAATGGCAGGTGAGTTTCGCAAACAAGCAATCCTGGCGTTAGGCCTTGTCATCATCACCGTGCTGTGCACGTTGGCAGGGCCAGTGCTGGTGCGTCACGGTATTGATGCTGGTATCCGTAAGGGCGATCGCGACGCACTTGATAGAACTGTCATTGCTTATATCATGGTGGTCCTCATTGCCTACGTTGTGGGCCGTTGGCAGTATGTCGCATTGAACTCAGCTGGTGAAGGTTTCTTGCGTCTCATTCGTATTCGTGTGTTTTCTCGCATGCAGAAACAATCAATGGCCTTCTTTGACCGCGAGAAGGCTGGAGTTCTTGTCGCGCGTATGACTGCCGACATTGAATCGATGGCAGAATTAGTGCAATGGGGTCTGATGCAGTTTCTCTCATCATTCCTGTTGCTGTTCTTTGCGTTTTTTCTATTGATGAGCTTGTCGTGGCAACTCACACTGATCTCTCTTATTGTGTTCCCATTCTTGATTCTGGCGACCATAAAGTTTCAACGTGATGCCAACAAGGCGTATCTAGAAGTACGTGACAAAGTTGGCGCAAACCTCTCTGCTCTGCAAGAGGGCATCACTGGTGTACGAGTTATCCAAGCCTATGCCCGTGAAGATGAGCAGATTCGTCGATTTGAAGAATCGAACCGGGCTTTGTATCGCAGCCACATTCACAGCGTGAAGGTCAGCACATGGTATTTCGGGCTTATTGAATTCGCTGGTATTGGTTCATCAGCACTCATTGTTGGTGTCGGCGGACTGCTGGTGCACAATGGCACGGTGTCTCTCGGAACTGTCGTGGCATTTGTATTGCTACTTGCCAGCTTGTTTGACCCTGTTCAACAACTGTCGCAGTTGTACAACACATTGCAGTCTTCTGCGGCGGCACTTCACAAGTTGTTCGGTATTATCGACGCTGTTCCTGACGTAGACGAATCTCCAAACCCAATTTCCTTGCCGGCTGCAGGTGATGTGGTCGTTGATAACATCACGTTCTCGTATGCGGGAGCAACACAACCGGCTTTAGAGAATGTTTCACTAACTCTCACGGCAGGCACGCGCCTTGCATTAGTCGGTCCCACTGGCGCTGGCAAATCAACTCTTGCCAAATTGATGGCACGTTTATATGACCCGCAATCCGGCACTGTGTCATACGGCGGGGTAGACCTGCGTCGTGCATCAATGGATGACCTGCGTAATCGCATCGTTGTGATCCCTCAAGAAGGCTTCTTGTTTGATGGCACAATTCGCGACAACTTGCGTATTGCAAAACCAGATGCCACAGAAGATGAACTTCTGACTGCGCTGGACAAGATTGGCCTGCGTGAGCGATTCGAAGCATTGCCAGAAGGTCTTGATACTGAAGTACGTGAGCGTGGCTCACGACTGTCTGCCGGTGAACGTCAACTAGTTGCGTTATCACGCGCTGCTCTTATTGACCCGGCAGTATTGGTGCTAGACGAAGCAACGTCGAACCTTGACCCAGGCACAGAGATGTTGGTGGAAGCCGCGCTTGAGAAACTGATGACTAACCGCAGTGTCATTGTGGTCGCTCACCGCTTGTCTACGGTGCAGCGCGCAGACAAGATTGCTGTCGTAGCTGATGCTCACATTTCAGAGATTGGCACGCACGACGAGCTGATTGCTCTGAATGGCCATTACGCGCTACTTGCATCTACGTGGAACAAAACCCAACCCCACTGAGCCTTTTCCTTCGCGGGTTGTCAAAGTTGTGAAGTGAGACGGCGAAAAGTTTCAACTTCTTTGGCATCGTAGGGTGATCCATCTCGATGAAGCAGTTCGTGAAACCACGGTTCTTCATCTGTGACTGGTTCGGTCCATGAGCGCCACGGAAAACGAGTCTGGGTTCTTCCATCAACGAACCCCCAGTTGATGGCGCCCACACCATGTTCAGCAAAAACTTCTAAGAGATCAACTGTGGAGCCGGCCGTTCGGGCCAGCCACTCTGTACATAAGAGTGGTCGACCGTATGTCTTGAGCGATTCAATCACCGCAGTGAGTTTCTCGCGAGGTTCATAGCAATGAAACGAAATGATGTCACTGCGATCAAGTATGAGTTCATTCAACGTGTTTTCTGCAGGCTGCCACTCTGTGTTGTATTCCCAAATACCAACAGTCAAAGGTTGAGATGGTGAAATCTCTCGTGCCCAATCGAAGACTTGCGACACCAGTTCAGTTGCTGTCTTGATTTTTTCGTCACGTGAGCCGAGTGTCAATGTGACAGTGTCCACCTGGTCTGGTTCGTTAAAGAGATCCCATGCTGTAACGCGTGAATCATCTTGAAATTTCCCAATAACTTTCTGTACGTAATCCCGTAGCCCTGGCCATCGGGAGCGGTCGTAAAAGATTTCAGATCCAGGACTTTGCACCCACATTGAATTGTGAAGTCGTGGTGCGGGTTCTCGCTGTACTCCGAGTCGCGGTTTTGGATTCCATACTCCATCAAAAAGCACGGGCACTACTCCGATTCCGTGTGACTGTGCGACAGAGAGAACAACATCAATTCGATCAAGAAAGTTCGTTGGAGATTCCCTGAAGAGAAGATCGTGGAGATA
The DNA here is from genome assembly GCA_945878785.1 of Bifidobacterium breve. Classification (GTDB taxonomy): domain Bacteria; phylum Actinomycetota; class Acidimicrobiia; order Acidimicrobiales; family Ilumatobacteraceae; genus UBA2093. The sequence continues at coordinate 3,944 of CAMDVC010000101.1, forward strand.
CAGACGAATGGTGTTCATACCAATATCTCTTGCCCACCTTAATTCTCTACTGATGGTTTCAATGTCAAATGTCTCTGCCTGCCACATCTCCAATTGATTACCGGCGGTTGACGGACTGAAATTGCAGCCGACTAGCCAGCCTGAATGTGCGTTCCAGTCGTTGGCTCGTGCAATTGTCCATCGGTCAGTAGTCATTAACCTATCTAATCGTGCAGAGACGAGGCTGAACGAGGCGCAGGCTTAGTCGCGAGCGACGAAGTACTTTGACTTCGGGTGATGACAGATAATCGCGGAAGTGGACTGTTCTGGTTGGTACTGCCAGCCAGTCTCTTCGCCAACTTCGATACCGATACGTCCTGCTTCAAGAAGTTCGGCAACGCGTGCGTTGTCCTCTAGGTCTGGACACGCGGGGTAGCCCCAGCTGTAACGACCACCGCGGTATTGCTGGCGGAACAAGCCTGCGACTGATGGGCCGTCTTCGTTGACAAAGCCCCATTCAGTACGAATGCGGTGGTGCCAGTACTCAGCAAGTGCTTCAGCCATTTCAACGCCGATGCCGTGAAGTTCGAGGTAGTCCTGGTACTTATTAGCTGCGAACAGTTCGGCTGCTGCTTCGCTGATTGGTTGACCCATTGTCACAATGTGGAACGCGGCGTAGTCAGGTTCTCCGCTTTCGACGGACCTAAAGAAGTCAGCGAT
>CAMDVC010000102.1 GCA_945878785.1 Bifidobacterium breve
AGCCAGTCGGCACCCAAGTCCTCAATTGTGCCGTTGAGTTTCGGACCTTTCACAGTTCCGCCGGTGACACGAACAATGACACGTGTGCCGTTCGGTCCATTGGGAATCACGATGGGTGGATTTAGTGTCGCATTGATGTGAAACAGGAATTCGGCAGGAAGTGATGTGATGTCGCTCATGGTGCGACTGTAGACGGTTTTTTACAGAGGTCCGTGATTGAGGTGCGGCAGAACAAGTTCTGCAAAACGTTGGGCTTCATCCTTATGCGGATAGCCCGAGAAAATAAAGGCTTCGATGCCCATGTCTTCGTATCGGTGGATCTTGTCGATGACTTGTTGAGGCGTGCCCACGATGGCCGCGCCGCATCCGCTACGGGCTTTGCCGATGCCGGTCCAGAGGTTCGGCTCAACGAAGCCATCAGAACCAGCTGCTTCTCGTAGTTCGGCTTGGCGACGTACTCCGACGCTTGCGCTATCGAGCGAGCGAGAACGAATTGCATCGCCAGTAGCAGCGTCGACTGCGGAAATGAGATGCGCTGCAGCATCTCGTGCTTCATCTTCTGTTTCACGAACAATTACATGCACTCGATATCCGAACTTCAATGTTCTGTTGTAGGTTGCGGCACGAGAGCGAAGATCTGCAATTGTTGCAGCGATGGCGTCTTCAGTATCGGGCCACATCAGATACACATCTGCTGCTGCGGCCGCAACATCACGTGCCTCGTTGCTTAGACCGCCGAAATAGAACTGTGGTGCTTGTGGCGATTCACGACAGATACGTGGGGCTTCAATATGTAACTGAATGAATTCACCGTCAATGTCAATGCGTTCACCATTGAGCAACGTGCGAAGCGATGTCATGGTTTCCAACGTGCGTGCATAACGGTGTGGGCCGTCCAGCGATTCCCCAGGCATCTCTGAAGAGATGATGTTGATGGAAAGTTTGCCGTTCAGTATTTGATTCAGGGTTGCCAGTTGACGTGCTAGTTGGGGAACCCATACTTCGCCGCATCGAATAGCAGTTAGCAGTTTCATGTTTGTAATGTTCGGCGCCATAGCGGAGGCGAATGCAAGTGTGTCAATGCCGAGGTCATAGCCAGAGGGAAGCAACACATTGTCAAAGCCAACATCATGAACTGTGCGAACAATGTCGGAACAGTGGTTCCAACTGCTCTGCAGATTGGTGTCGACGATTCCCAATTGTTCGTAGTCGTCATCGCATAACGCGCTGAACCAACTGATTTCACTCATGGCAAGGGTGTTCCATCACTCGCTTGGATGATTGCGTAGACATCCGTACGGGTGAGTGATACAGATGTTGCTAGGGCCAATTCAGAAATACGAGAAGGTGTCTGGGTGCCAATGATTGCAACAGGGCGCGATGGGTGAGCGAGAACAAAAGCGATGGCTATTGCTGAGCGCGTCACGTTTTCTGTAGCAGCGAGTTCGTCAAGCACTGCAAGCAATGCGGGCGCAACGCCTTGGCCAGTGGCAAGTGCACCGCCAGCAAGTGCACTCCATGCAAGGGGAGTGATGCCTGATTCCATGCATAAGTCCAGAGTGCCGTCTCGCAGTGGTTCAAGGTGGGCAGCTGACAATTGGGGCTGCGTTGTTGCGAGGCCGTTATCAACGAATGCATTAAGGGCGAGAGTTTGGGCAACTGTGTAGTTTGATACTCCGAATTCGCGAACAAGACCGCGTGATTTTAAAGAGTTGAATGCTTGAGCAATTTCTTCTGGGTGTGTGAAGTTGTCGGGGCGATGTATTTGATATAGGTCGACATGATCAACACCCATGCGAGACAAAGAGGCTTCGCATGCGCTGGTGATGTATTCGGCTGAAGAGTTGTACGGAACACCCGGGATGATTCCACCCTTGGTTGCGAGAATGATTCTGTCGCGCAGACCAGGAATAGCTGTGAAAATTCTTCCGAGGGCTTCCTCGCATGCACCAAAGTGAGTGCCACCCCAGTCAAGGCCGTACACATCTGCGTTTTCAATCAGTGTCATACCCGCATCAACAGCCGCAGAAATGACAGCGGTATTTTCAGCATCGGACCCTGTGAGGCGCCAGCAACCAATTGATAAAGGGCCAACGTCTCCTAGTTCTCCAATGGTGCGTGCAGACGAGACGTCAAGAAGTTCACTCATTTTTCTATTCTTTCAAATCGGGTGACGCGATGAATGCCAAAATTCGAATCTTCGTGTCGGGCAGCGATTAGTTCGACCGGATGTGGGAATTGGGAATCAAATTCGGCTTGAAGTTTCTTCTGATACTCGGTATTTCCCACTTTGTCCCACGCTTCTTGCGTGTCCCACACAAACACAATGGTGACTTCGCCCGGCTTACTGCGGTCGAGCCAGATTTCCTTTGACAGGAATGGAATGTCGGTGAGTCCTTCCATATGTGCTTCGCGAAGAGTCCACACTTCGTGGTCCACGCGAATGAATTCATCAACAACGGCTGGGTCCATTCGGAACACAAGAACCTCAACAGGACGCTCTTCGCCGGTGACGTACGAGTATGGGTTCATTAGATGCGTCCGACTGGAACTAACGACAAAAGTTCTGGTGTGATTTCAGAGATACTGCGAACACCACATAACGCCATGGTGCGTGTCATGTCGTCTGTCAGCATGGAAAGCACTCGTTCGATTCCTGGCTCGCCAGCAGCGCCAAGTCCATAGAGATAACTGCGTCCCAGGGTGCACGCGGAGGCTCCAAGAGCGATTGCCTTCACAATGTCACTGCCGCGACGAATGCCACCATCACAAATCAGGGGCAAGGTGCCGCCTGTTGCTTGAGCAACGGGTGCAAGCAAATCAAGTGGCGCTGGTGCTGAATCAAGTTGGCGGCCTCCGTGATTAGATAACGCAACGGCATCAATGCCATATTTTTGCGCAAGGACTGCATCCGCAACTGATTGCACGCCTTTGAGAATGATGGGGCCGTTCCAGTTGGCGCGAAACCATTCAAGATCGTCCCATGACAATGCAGGTTCAAATTGGTCAGAGATGAAGTCAGACAAAGTGACAGCGGTTCCCGTGTTTCCTCGTGATGCTGCGATATTTGAGAATGTGATTGGTTCATTGCGGATGAAGTCCCAGGTCCACGCAGGGTGAGTGATGCCATCGATGATGGTGCCGGGGCCAAGTGTGGGCGGAAGAGTAAAGCCGCGACGCACATCACGCTCACGCCGGCCGAGTACTGCAGTGTCTACTGTGATCATGATTGCCTCGTACCCGCTTGCCTGCGCGCGCGCCAACATGTCCTTTACTAGCGCACGGTCACGCCATACGTACACCTGAAACCATTTTGGTCCGTTGCTGACAGCTGCTACTTCCTCAATGGAACGAGTGGACAGCGTGGACAAGCAATAGGGAAGTCCATGTCGTGCGGCTACACGGGCAACGGATAGTTCGCCTTGCGAATGCGCGATACGTGTGAATCCGGTGGGAGAAAATAGAAGTGGTGATTCGAGTGTGCGTCCGAGTAATGAGGTGCTGATGTCAATGTCAGAAACATTGCGTAGAACACGGGGAACGAATTCGTACTGCTGGAATGCTGCGGTATTACGACGCATTGTGATTTCATCTTCTGCGCCACCATCGATGTAGTCAAAGATGCCGTGCGGTAGTCGACTTTTGGCAATCAAGCGAAGGTCGGCGATATTGGCAGCGCGTTCAAAGCGACGCTTGTGACGTGACAGTGTGGGGACCGAGAATGTTGCCACCGACCGCAATGTTCGAATTAGTCCCATGCCTGCCTTTCGATGGTGATGCAAGGATACGACACGGGGGCTTCGAGTGCGGAAAGCCTCTTCGCTTTGGCGTGAGTGTGGCAGTTGGGTGAGACTTCATGCGTGTCATTTCCTTCCGACCTTGAGATAGCCCAGGCTGCGACTATTGCGCCACTCGCTGACATAGCGGGACAACTAGGAATTGGGGAACAATTTCTTGAGCCATACGGTCGCCATGTGGCCAAGATTGATTTATCTGTTTTGCAGAACGTGTCGTCTCGTCCTGCTGGGAAATATGTAGTTGTAACTGCCATTACGCCGACTCCGCTTGGAGAAGGAAAGACAACTACATCGGTAGGTCTTGCTCAGGCAATGAAACACATCGGCAAAGTGGGGCTTCTCGCATTACGGCAGCCGTCGATGGGTCCAACGTTCGGTATCAAGGGCGGTGCAGCAGGCGGTGGGTATAGCCAAGTGATTCCGATGGAAATTTTGAATCTGCATCTCACTGGCGATTTCCACGCAGTTACTGCTGCGCACAATTTGCTCGCTGCCATGGTTGATAACCATCTCCATCAGGGCAACGCGTTGGGGCTTTCTCTTGGCAAAATCACTTGGAAGCGCGTCCTTGATGTCAATGATCGTGCATTGCGCAGTGTGACGATTGGTCAGGGTTCGCAAGAAGACGGAATTGAACGGACTTCAGGCTTTGATATCACTGCCGCATCTGAAGTGATGGCGTTGCTGGCGTTAGCGACATCAATGGAAGATCTGCGTGCTCGACTTGGACGCATTGTCGTTGGCTATACAGAAAACGACGTGGCTGTGACTGCAGAACAGATTGGTTGTGCTGG
>CAMDVC010000103.1 GCA_945878785.1 Bifidobacterium breve
CAACGACATCGATCTGGGCATTCAGTCCTTGGTTCACAGCATGGACAAATGCATCAACTGGTCCATTTCCTTCACCCGACACCGTGGTGTGAACGCCGTCAATGACAAGTTGGGCAGTGATGGTGGTGCGTGCTGTCGCAGAGTCGCTGCGCATCTCGTGACTATCCAGTTTGATGCGCGACTCTTCTGGCAAATACTCAGCGCTGAATGCATCCCAAATTGCTGTGGGGCTTACAACTGTTCCGGAATCTTCCGTGATGTGCTGAATGGTTTGTGAGAATTCAATCTGAAGCCGACGTGGCAAGTCGAAACCGTGTTCTTCCTTCATGATGTATGCAACGCCACCTTTGCCAGACTGGCTGTTGACGCGAATAACGGCTTCGTAGCTGCGACCAACATGCTTCGGATCAATTGGCAAGTATGGAACACCCCATTTGTCGTAGTCCTTTGAAAGCGCAGTAAGACCCTTCTTAATTGCATCTTGGTGGCTGCCAGAAAACGAGGTGTACACCAGATCGCCTACGTACGGATGACGTGCAGAGATATCTAAACGATTGCAGAATTCAGTTACTCGACGCAGTGAATCGATATCGGTGATATCAAGTTCGGGGTCAACACCGTTCATAAACATGTTCATTGCAATATTGATGATGTCAACGTTGCCGGTGCGCTCACCGTTACCAAACAATGTGCCTTCCACGCGGTCAGCGCCCGCCATGATGCCAAATTCTGCAGCAGCGGTGGCGGTACCGCGGTCATTGTGGGGGTGCAGTGAAATCAGAACAGTCTCGCGGCGTGGAATATTACGGATAAACCACTCAATGACATCGCCGTACACGTTTGGTGTGTAGCACTCCACTGTTGCTGGCAAGTTCAGAACCAGCGGGTTCTCTTTCGTGGGCTTCAATACATCCATGACAGCCGCACAAATCTCAATGGCGTATTCAGGTTCCGTCAGGGTGAAACTTTCGGGTGAATACTCGTATCGCACGTTGGTGCCAGTCAACATTGGTTCGAATTCCTGACACAGTTTTGCCGCATCAACAGCAATTTTGGTTATTCCTGCTTTGTCTAATCCGAATACAACGTCACGCTGCAGAGGATTAGTCGAGTTGTAAAAATGGACAATGGCGTTCTTTGCGCCTTTCAGGCATTCGTAGGTGCGTTCGATCAATTCAGCTCGGCATTGAACCAACACTTGGATAGTGACGTCATCCGGAATTAGGTCTTCTTCAATAATCTGACGAACGAAATCAAAGTCAGGCTGGCTTGCTGCAGGGAATCCGACTTCGATTTCTTTGAAGCCCATGTTGACAAGTGTTTTGAACATACGCATTTTGCGCTCGGGGTCCATGGGGTCAATCAGGGCTTGGTTGCCGTCGCGCAAGTCAACACTGCACCACAACGGGGCCTTGGTGATGGTGGTGTTTGGCCATGTGCGGTCTGTAAGGACGACCGGAATATACGGGGTGTACTTGGCAAAGGCCATTTGTTTTGGTGTCACATTTTGTGGAGGCATTGTGGGTTCCTTGGATAGAGGTGGAGGAGAGAACTGTTCTGGACAAAGAAAAAACCCCCTGACCAGAGGCAGGAGGTTTCGACAGCAACGATATGCGGCTGCTGCCGTTACATAAGGAGGAGCAGGTTCGTGCGAGTCATCACGGCAAAGGTTAGCCCGATGTCGGGGCGTGCGCTACCCCCAAACTCCAATCTCGACTCTGGCCGTGCTTATACTGCCCAATATGACCGATGAGATAGTTGTTTCTGAAGAGTCCGATTATTGCGAAGCCTGCAGTGGGGGCTGGGGGCACGAAGTCGATATGACTGATGGGTATGAGTGCAAGTTTCGTTGCCGCACCTGCCGTGAGGAATTAGTAGTTCACGCACAGCAAGATGAATGGTGTTGTGAGCATCGCTATGTAGGTGAAGACCTTTGGAGGGCCGAAAAGTATTACAACACTTGGGACTGTCCAGAATGCGACGGTGAAAACATGCAGCATGAACCTTCGTGCTCCATGTCGTCTGAGAGCGATGAGGATGACGACGAAGCAGAAGAGGACGTCTCGTCTGATTGATCGTCGTGTTTGCTCGACCCGAAGGGGAGCTAGAAAGTCTTAGAAAAGACTGAGTTAGGAGCCGAGATCAGCAGTGACGGTGTCGTCATTGATGATGTCGTTCAGCTGTTTGCTGAAATCCGGTTCGGCTGGCACGAGCAGTGACTGCCAGTCGTATGAAAATCCTTTACGTCCATGCGTTTGCATGCCGTTTGGTTGTGCGTCCATGAGAACTCCTCCCGTGAGGGTTGGGGGTTCGCCCGTGGCGGGTGGCGCACGCCGTTGTCTTGTGACTCGGTTCGTACGACTGTGCTCGGTGCTATCCGTTAGTGGTTGGTCCTTTCTGTACGAGTGTTTCTCGCATCAGGAATGGAAAACCTAACGCATCTGGGGGGTTTTCACACGAATCTTCACGAAAAAATAAAGATTCTGTTCGGGTATTTGTGTTGTACTGGCCAGTAACCGTCTGAATAGGGCATATCGCGAGTACTGTGACCGCAACATGTCGACATCCCCCACGACCAAACCCCGTATCTCAACCCCCACAGGCTTTGCCGCACTCGGCGTGCCAGACAATGTGGACCAGGGTTTAGCGGCAGCTGGTTTCTCCGCCCCCTTTGCCATTCAAACCGAAGCGATCCCCGTTGCAATGCGCGGGCTAGATGTGTGCGGTCGAGCCAGAACAGGTTCGGGTAAGACGCTCGCGTTTGGTGTTCCGATGTTGGCCCGTGCCGACAAGTATGCGCGCGTGCGAGCACCACGTGGCCTTGTGTTGGTACCAACACGCGAACTTGCATTGCAAGTAGCCGAAGTGTTGCAACCGATTGGTAGAGAATGCGACCGTGTGATTTTGCCGGTGTACGGCGGTGCTTCACGTGATGACCAAATCGATGCGTTAGAAAAAGGCGTTGACATGATTGTTGCAACGCCACTTCGTTTGATTGACCTCATGAAGGCCGGCGAACTTGTTCTTGATGATATTCAAGTAGTGACTCTTGATGAAGCCGACCGCATGGCTGATGATGGTTTTACACCGCAAGTCGAGTGGATTCTTCGCCATGTCACAGGTGATCATCAGACCATGTTGTTCTCGGCAACTCTTGATGGCCAAGTTGGCAACCTCGTGAAGCGCTACATGAAGTCGCCTGAAGAAGTGTCTATCGATTCACCGACAGACACCGTGGGCACAATGCACCATTTGTTCCTTGGTGTTCACAAACTTGACAAAGACAAAGTTATTTCTGCCATCGCAACCTCTGCTGGTAAAACTGTGGTTTTTTGCGATACGAAGCGTTTATGTGACCGCGTAACTGAGCATCTGCAGGACCTTGGTATCAATGCACTTGCAATCCACGGTGACCTCACTCAGGCAGCCCGTGAAAAAGCAATCGTCCGATTCACCAATAATGAATTACTTGTTTTGGTTGCAACCGACGTTGCAGCACGCGGAATTGATATCGATGATGTCGCAGTGGTTATTCACTATGTACCGCCAATTGATTCAAAGACGTATCTGCATCGCTCTGGCCGTACAGCGCGCGCCGGCCGTGATGGTTGGGCCGTCACTCTCGCTGAATACAACCAGCACACGACGTGCCGCATTATCCAGCGAGCATTGCGTTTGGAAACGAACCCACCGATCGAGATTTTCTCGAACGACCATCGTCTCAAAACTCTCGACTCTTTCCTGTAGCCCTTCCACATCGCCGTAGTTGCAGTGCGAAGTAAATATTGAGAGTTATTTGCTCAGCCAGGCTGGGCGATTCTTTTCGTATGACGTGATGTCATCAGCGTGGGTCATGGTGATGCCGATGTCATCAAGACCATTCAAGAAACGGTGCTGAGTAGGCGCGTCCATTGGGAAGCTCTCTTTGAAACCAGCCGCTGGAACTTCAACAGTAAGGCGCTCCATGTCAACGGTGATTTCAGTTGTGGTATCAGCTTCGATGAGCTCCCATAGTTTTTCAACTGCTGCCTGAGGCAAGATGACAGGTGCGAGACCATTCTTCGTGCAGTTGTTGCGAAAGATGTCGGAGAAGCTCGGTGCAATCACTGCATCAAATCCGTATTGCTGAATTGCCCACACTGCATGTTCACGAGATGAACCAACACCAAAGCTTGGCCCGGCAACAAGGATGGTTGCACCAGAATACTTTTCATCGTTCAGTACGAAACTGCGATCATCGCGCCATGTTGAGAACAACCCTGCTTCAAAGCCTGTGCGCTCAACGCGCTTCAGCCACTCTGCAGGAATGATTTGGTCGGTGTCAACGTCGCTTCGCTTTAGGGGAACGCCACGGCCGGTGACGATATGTACTGATTTCATTTCAAATCTCCTGGGCTTGCGAAGTGTCCAGCCACAGCGGTTGCTGCAGCGACGGCGGGGGAGACAAGGTGTGTGCGGCCACCGCGGCCTTGACGCCCTTCAAAGTTTCTGTTGCTAGTGCTGGCGGCGCGCTCGCCTGGTGCCAACTTGTCAGGGTTCATCGCAAGGCACATGCTGCATCCGG
>CAMDVC010000104.1 GCA_945878785.1 Bifidobacterium breve
CACAAAGAAGTACCCTCGCTTATTCGTGCCCGCCGCATCCCGCCACTTGGTCGGCTACTAGTTGTTGTTGCTCATCTCGGTTGGGCTCTACTTCCCTGGTTCATCAATAAGAAACGCAATAAATTTGCAACGCCTGAAGACTCTCGCACATACATGTCTCTTCGTTTGCGAAAAGCAATTGAGAAACTCGGTGCGACATATATCAAGCTTGCTCAAATCATTTCTAGCGGTGAAGGTTTGTTTCCTACTGAACTAGTAAACGAATTTAAGAAATGCCGCGATCAAGTTCCACCACAACCGTGGGACACCGTGAAGCTCATTGTGGAACAAGACTTGGGTGCTCGACTTGAAGATGTTTTCGCCAATTTCGAGCAGCAATCTCTCGCCGCAGCATCAATTGCTCAAGTTCACCGCGCGACACTCCTAACTGGTGAAGACGTCGTCGTAAAAGTACAGCGTGCGCAAGTATCTGAACTTGTTCGTCGTGACCTTCGCGTGATGGCCTGGATTGCACCATTTATGATTGGCCGCATCAAGGTTGCTGCGCTTGCAAACCCACCAGCTCTCGTGGAGTTGTTTGCAGAAACAATTGTGGAAGAACTTGATTTCCGGATGGAAGCGTCAAACATGATTGATGTATCGATGATGCTGCATGACCTCAATCAGGAGGCCTACATCGTGCCCCGCCCCCACCCAACTCTTGTCAAGCGTCGCGTCCTTGTAATGGAATGCCTGCAGGGCTTTAACTTCGACGATGTTGAAGGAATGCAAGCTGCAGGAATTGATACTGAACAAGTCATCAAGGCCGGAATGATCTCCTTCATGGAAGGTGCACTTATTCACGGCATCTTCCATGGCGATCTTCACGGTGGGAACTTGTTTGTTCTCTCTGATGGGCGAACAGCACTTCTTGACTTCGGCATCGTGGGCCGCCTCTCCACAAAACGTCGTCTTGCATTTATGCGCCTCATGCTTGGTGCAACAACAAATGACCTGCACAGCCAAGTGTCTGCACTCCGTGACCTTGGCGCTCTCCCATCAGACACTGATATTGATGCAGTAATTCGTGACCTTGGTCTTGACCAACCCACAATCGACCCCACATCACTTGACGGTGAAGAGTTAGTGGCCGAAGTGCAGCGCATTGTGAAGGCACTTCTTGCATACGGTGCAAAACTGCCAAAAGAACTCATGTTGTACATCAAGAACATGGTGTTTCTTGATGGAGCCATAGCCCGTCTTGCCCCAAACCTTGACATCATTGGCGAACTCACCAACATCTCGATGACATTTATGCAGCGTCACGGTGCCCGCTTGTCAGAAGAACTAGGTGTCGATATGAATACAGTTGAAATTGACATGGGCAGTCTCAAAGCCGGTCTTGGTGTTGATGAATCAACAGAGTCAATGACCTATCTACAACTGCAAGATCGTCGCAATCTCATTCAAAAGCGTATGCGCGACCACATCACCAACTAGCTCTGTCGGCAATACTGTTGTCGTGAGACTTATCGTTGCGCGTTGCACTGTGGAATACGCAGGCCGTCTAGAGACCCGCTTGCCAGAGGCACTTCGCCTTGTGATGGTCAAAGCTGATGGATGCGTTGCAGTTCATTCTGATGGTGGTGCCTATAAGCCCCTCAACTGGATGACAGCTCCGAACGTCATTGAAGACAACTCTGATCATTGGGTCGTGCGCAACCCCAAGGGTGAGGCAATGACAATCACTTTTCACGAGATTTTTCACGACAGCGACCATGTCTTTGGCGAAGACCCAGGACTTGAAAAAGACGGCGTAGAGAAACAACTACAAGAACTACTTGCCGCATCACCCGATGTCATGGAGCCAGGACTTACCTTGATACGTCGCGAGCATTACACAGCCCTCGGACCTGTCGACATCTTGTGTAAAGACACCGCCGGTAACACAGTTGTTATTGAGGTTAAGCGACGTGGGGAAATAGATGGCGTTGAACAACTCACTCGGTATCTCGTTGACCTGGCTAACGATCCGTCACTCGGCACCTTGCGTGGCATGTTCGTGGCCCAAAGCATCAAGCCGCAAGCACGCACACTTGCAGAATCACGCGGAATTGTGTGCGTTGAAGTTGATTACGACGAACTGCGTGGCAAACAGTCCGATAAATGGACACTTTTCAACCAATAGACACCAGCTCTGATTGTCGTCTTTGCTAATTTTGAGACATGGAATGGATATCTGACCCCACAGCATGGAGCGCTCTGGCGGCCCTCCTCACTCTTGAAATAGTTCTTGGAGTCGACAACGTTGTCTTCATTTCAATTCTCGCGTCAAAGCTTCCTGCCGATCAGCAGGACAAGGCGCGAAAAATTGGCCTTCTCGCTGCTGGCGGAATGCGTGTGCTGCTCTTGTTGGCCGTTGGTTGGGTCATCTCATTAAAGAAGGAACTCTTCACAGTTGGTTCCGTTGGATTTAGTGGCAAGGAACTTGTGCTTCTTGCTGGTGGATTATTCCTGATCTACAAAGCAACGAAAGAAATCCACCACAAACTTGAAGGAGACGAAGGTCAAGGTTCGGCAAAGGTTGCCCCCACCCTTGCTGCGGTAATCGGCCAAGTTCTTCTTCTGGACATGGTCTTTTCCATTGACTCGGTAATTACAGCGGTCGGCATGACTACCTATGTTCCTGTCATGGTAATTGCAATTGTCGCCGCTGTCGGGGTCATGTTGCTTGCTTCAAAATCTATTTACACCTTCGTAAATGCTCATCCATCCGTAAAAATGCTTGCATTGGCATTCCTTCTACTCATTGGCACCACGCTCATCGCTGAAGGCTTCGGACAAAAGATCCCTAAGGGTTACATCTACGCTTCAATGGCATTCTCGGTCTTTGTCGAAGCTTTGAATCTACGTGTGCAGGCCAAAAAGAATACCAAACCGGTCCACCTTCGCGAACCGATTGTTTAGGAAACCGTTGGTGTTGTTTTGCGATTCATGACATAACCGGTGATGCCAACAACTGCACCGAGCACTGTCAACACGATAAATCGCGTCACCATCGGGTCTGTAATGAACTGTGCAGCAGCTGTGAGTGCTGCTTTGTTATCGGTTGATGACTGAGGGATGCGACCACGCGCAATTAGAACAATGCCGAGGAAGATAATTCCTCCTGAAAAAAGACGAATTCCTAAGCGCAACGTGCGTTGCAATTGAGTTGCAACACTGAGAAACCAAGCAGCGACTTGCAGTAACAATCCGATGATGACAAACAACCATGAGCCACGCTGTGCCATGTCTCTGATGGATTTGATATCAGTGTCTCCCGGTTTGCGCTCCACTTTCAGAGGATCCATTGTGGGATTCTGATCTGTTGGAATGGACGGGTCAGCGGCACGAATTGCCGCAATGGTCGCATCGCTAAATTTCGAGATGTCGACAGATGCCGCTGGTGCATTTTCGATATAAACCGCATAGACAGTGGCAGCAACTTCCCCTGCGAAATTAATAAGGTCCGGATCCGCAAGTTTTTCTTTGACTGCCGAGACAATAAGCGGACGCGCTACAGAAAACACTAATTTCTCGGTGTCGTTATCAGCGCTGTCTTGCAACTTCTCAATCAGTTTGTCTGCAATCACATCACGAACATCTGGTTGATTCAACGCGCTCTTGATTGTGGACTTAGCTGCGGCAGGAGATGACACAAAGCTCATTAGCACCAGAGAAATGAGTCCCAGTCCGAGAAAAACAATTCCAAGGCCACCGAGGATGGTGGCAAATGTTCGCCTCACCCGGTGTTGTGATACAGACGTCTTTTCCGCTGATTCAGCTATTGGTTCTGATGCATTCATGCGCCGTCACCTTAGCAAAGTTTCTTTAGTAGCCAGACCGAATCATTAATGCTCCAATGGTTGCATTGGTAACAGGATCAATGGCGATAGCACTACCGCCGGCTCTGTTCACCGTGTATTCATCAACCACTAGTGGCGACGAAAGTGCAAGTTCAACACGACCAATGTCATTCAAGACAAGACGATCGGTCGGAGTGTTTTCAAGAGTCTCTAAGTCAAGGCGGTGAGTAATGGCAGCTACACGAGCTGACACTTCACCAGATGCATGACGGACAATGAGAGCATCACCAACAGATAGTTCTGCGTCTGTGAACCAGCAAACATCAGCAATGAGCCCAGTGGCATCAACAGGCTGGTGTGCGCCGTTAACCACAATCACATTGCCTTTGCCAACATCAAGGTCGTCTGTGAGTTCAATAGCGATTGCATCTCCAGGAACCGCGATGTCTGTTGGTGAACCAGCACGTGTGAGCCCTGCAACGGTGCTTGAATAACCCTGCGGATGAACCGTGACAAAGTCTCCGACGCGGATTGCGCCGCCTTCAAGACGTCCTGCATAACCGCGGTAATCACTTCCGCCGTGTTCACGCAATGTCCATTGCACAGCAAGACGGGCATCGATTGTTGCTACTGGAGTTATGTCGAGAGTCTCAAGTAGTTCAAGAACTGACGGGCCTTCGTACCACGGCGTCTTGTCGCCAGCATCAACCAC
>CAMDVC010000105.1 GCA_945878785.1 Bifidobacterium breve
GTTGGCGACGAAGGCGGTTTTGCACCGAACTTGTCAAGTAATGAAGATGCTGTTGCAATTCTTGTAGAGGCAATCGAAAAAGCCGGGTACGCACCTGGTACTGACATTGCAATTGCACTTGACCCCGCCATGAGCGAACTGTACCGAGATGGTGCATATCACCTCACTGGCGAAGGCAAGGTTTTATCGGCTCCCCAAATGGTTGAGTGGTGGACATCACTCGTTGATCGCTACCCAATTGTCAGCATTGAAGATGGCATGGCCGAGAATGACTGGAGCGGCTGGGCTCAGATGACTGCTGCGCTCGGCTCGCACATTCAACTAGTCGGCGATGACTTGTTCGTCACTAACACGCGTCGCCTGCAAATGGGAATAGATCAGTCAGTTGCAAACAGCATTCTTATCAAGGTCAACCAAATTGGAACTCTCAGTGAAACTCTCGACACAGTTGAACTGGCAACACGCCATTCCTATACAAGCGTCATGAGCCATCGCAGTGGAGAAACTGAAGATTCAACCATTGCTGATCTTGCCGTTGCAACAAATTGTGGCCAAATCAAAACTGGTGCCCCTGCGCGAAGCGACCGTGTCGCTAAGTACAACCAACTTCTACGCATTGAAGAAATGCTCGGCGACACTGCCCGCTTCCGGGGCCGTAGTGCCCTTGCGCCCCTGAAGTAACGAACATCCGTTCGTGTGCCACGGTTCTCTCCGTGTTTCACGCCACAATAGAGATGTGACTCCACGTTTCTTGAACCCCTTCTCGCGGTTGCGCTCACGCACGCGCGACGTGACAAGTTCTCTTGTGCGCCCCACCCCCATCGAGCAGCGCTTCGCACGCAGTCCATTAACTCGCTGGATAGCCCGCCTCGCACTTGCAACAGTGGTCGTTGCCGGCGGCACGTCCTTATTCTTTTTCCCCTTAATGGACTTCGTGACGCAACGCTCCGCAATTGCTGAAAGAAACTCAGAGTTCTCTGCCCTTGCTGATGCAAACGAGCAATTGCAAACCGAAGTAAACGCCCTTCAAACCCCCGAAGGAATTCGCAATGCAGCTCGCGCCCAATTGGGTTATGTCCTGCCGGGTGAACAACGCCTCTCCCTTGTTCCGATGCCCAAACTGCCGACCGATCTGCCGCCCACTTGGCCGTACACCCTGATTACTGACATCTTGACCGTGCGCAATGCCACCACCGGCACCCCATCCTCTCCGCTTGCTCCCCTCGCCCCGTAACAGGCTCAGCCACAATGGCTCCATGCGAGCCCACCCAATTTCACTCGGTAGTGTTCCTTTTATCGTCTCACCGATTATGGGGGTTTTGAAATGGGTGGAAGCATTCTTGGAAATCGGGTTCTTCGCAAAGAAGACCCAAAATTTCTTACAACAGGTGGCGTGTACGTCGATGACCTTTTAGACGAACCTGCACTTCTGGGTGCGCTTCATGTCACGTATGTTCGCAGTACTGTCGCACACGGCAACATCACATCTATTGATACTTCCGATGCAGTATCGATGCCCGGAATCGTCGCAGTGTTCACAGGTAAAGACCTCGGACTTGAACTCGTGCCATCTGCCTACAACCCGGCAGCCACTCGCACACTTCTTGCTACTGACAAAGTTCGCTTTGTCGGTGAACCGATTGTTGCAATTGTTAGTGAAACCCGCGAAGAAGGCGAAGACGCGATTGATGCAGTCATCATTGATTACGACGTGCTTCCTGCCCTTATTGATCTTGAAGAAGCAATGGCCAGTTCTACCTTGTTATACGAGGCATGTGGAAGCAACGTAGTTTTCGACTCAATGGTTCTCGGCTTGCCCGACAATACAGGTGATGCGTACTTTGCAGATTGTGAAGTAGTCGCCAAAGGTCGATTCATTAACCAGCGCGTTGCACCATGCCCACTCGAGGTTCGTGGGGCTGCTGCCGCCTGGGGCATAGACGGTCGACTTACACAATGGCTCTCTACACAGCATGCACAAGGTGCCGTTGCACCACTTGCTGCTACGAACGGCGTTGACCCAAGCAAGGTCCATGTCAAGACTCCTGATGTTGGTGGCGGTTTCGGCGCAAAGATCGGTGCCTACCCAGAAGAACTGTTGTTGGGTGTCATTGCAAAGCGTGTTGGTACTCCAGTTCGCTGGCGTGAAACTCGCAGTGAATCAATGGTTGGTCTCGGTCATGGCCGTGCACAATTGCAGTACGTCACCATTGGTGGCAAGCGAGACGGCACAGTCACTCATTATCAATTCTGGGCTATTCAAGACTCAGGTTCATGGGTTGACATGGGAACAATCCTTGCGCCATTCATGACACGCCCAATGTCGTCTGGTGTGTATGCCATTCCAAACATCGAATGTCGCACAACATCAGTTGTTACAAACACCACACCAACAGTTGCATACCGCGGTGCTGGTCGACCAGAAGCAACAGCAGCCATTGAACGCGCCATGGATATTTTTGCTCTTGAAGTAGGCATGGATGCAGTGGAAGTTCGTCGCAAGAATCTCATTCCGAAATTCCTCACACCGCACACCACTGTTGTCGGCCAGACCTACGACGTTGGCGACTACGAAACCTCTTTAAACAAGGTTCTCGAAGCTGCTGATTACAAGGGTTGGCGTGCAAAGCAGAAAGCAGCACGCGACAGTGGTGCAGCAAAGCAAATCGGCATCGGCGTCAGTGTCTATGTTGAAATCACTGGTGGTGTCGGTAGTGGCGAATCTGCAAAAGTCGAAATTCAAGACAACGGACACGCACTGATCTACACCGGCACCTCGCCACACGGTCAAGGTCACGCAACTTCATGGGCAATGCTCGCCAATGAACAAACTGGTATCCCCATTGAAAATATTGAATTGGTATGGGGTGACACAGACCTTGTACCAATCGGTACCGGAACCATGGGATCACGTTCATTGCAACAGGGTGGAAACGCCGTGTTCGCCGTTGCTGCTGAATTGGTGAACAAAGCAAAGTCGGTTGCTGCTCGTTTGCTTGAAGCAAGCGAGGAAGACATCGTCCTTGACAAAGATTCTGCAACCTTCCACGTCGCTGGTACTCCGGCCGTAGCCAAAACATGGGCTGACCTTGCGCTTGCCGAAAAGCAATCGGGTGGACTTGTACACTCTGACGTCATCAATGTCGCTGGCGCTACGTTTCCATTCGGCGCACACGTCGCAGTTGTTGAAGTTGACGTTGAAACTGGCAAAGTTACTCACATTGCTCACACAGCGTGTGACGATGCTGGAAAAGTACTGAACCCAATGCTGCTTGAAGGTCAAATTCACGGCGGTGTTGCACAAGGTGCTGCACAAGCACTTCTTGAAGAAGTGTCGTATGACCCAGATGGCAACCCCATCACGTCAAACCTCGCTGATTATGCATTCATCTCGGCTGCAGAACTTCCAAGCGTCACTGTTGTGCACATGGAAACACCAACTCCTCTCAACTTGATTGGCGCAAAGGGAATCGGCGAATCCGGCACTATCGGAGCTACGCCGGCAGTGCAGTCAGCAGTTGTTGATGCTGTATCTCAATTCGGCGTCAAGCACATTGACATGCCAACCACCGCAGAAAAGGTGTGGGCTGCAATTCAGTCCGCACGATAACCAACTACTACTCACTCAGAACTACACACGAAGGAAGCCATCATGAAGGTCACCATTACCGTCAACGGAGCCACACACGAAAGTGATGTCGAACCACGCACCCTGCTCGTTCAGTATGTGCGCGAATCACTCGGCCTTACTGGCACCAACATTGGTTGCGATACATCTAGCTGCGGCGCTTGCTCATTGCACCTCAACGGCGAATCAGTAAAGAGTTGCACTGTTCTTGCAGTTCAGGCTGATGGGGGCTCAGTCACAACCATCGAAGGACTCGCCAAAGATGGCGTCATGCACCCAATGCAGCAAGCATTCATGGAGAACCATGGTTTGCAGTGCGGTTATTGCACACCAGGCATGGTCATGGCAGCAATCAGCCTTTTGGATGAGAACCCATCTCCAACTGAAGAGCAGGTTCGTATTGGTATTGAAGGCAACCTGTGTCGCTGCACCGGTTATCACAACATCGTCAAGTCGGTGCTCGCATGCGCCAACAACAAGTAAGTCGGAGACACTCATGATTCCTGCACCATTCGATTACAAGCGCGCATCTTCTGCCGCTGAAGCAATCTCACTTGTTAGTGAGTACGGCGAAGACGCAAAGTTCCTTGCTGGCGGACACAGCCTGTTGCCGCTGATGAAGTTGCGCCTTGCTCAACCAGCAGTACTTATTGACATTGCTCGTATTCAAGACTTGTCATACATCCGTGATGCGGGTAACCACATCGCAATTGGCGCACTCACACGCCACATGGACGTTGAAAAATCACCAATCCTTGCCGAGCATGCTCCTCTGCTGTCGTTTGCAGCAAGCCATGTTGGCGACCCACAGGTACGCCATCGCGGCACCATCGGTGGTTCCATTGCTCACGCTGACTCAGCGTCTGACTTGCCTGCAACAACGCTGGCACTTGGTGC
>CAMDVC010000106.1 GCA_945878785.1 Bifidobacterium breve
TACATGCCTTCTTGCCCCCAACCTGTCATGCGACCAAACACGATGCGTGGGTTACGTGCCTGGCACACATCAGGCCCAATACCAAGACGTTCCATTACTCCTGGACGGAATCCTTCGATAATCGCATCGGCTTTTTCTACCAATTGCAACAATGCCTCCACGCCTTCAGGGCTTTTGAGGTCGAGTGCGATGTTCTTGCGTCCGCGCAACATCAAGTCACCTGCAGGCGTTGATGGCGGCGTGCCACGCACTGCTTGCGCGCGATCAACACGGATGATTTCGGCACCCATGTCGGAAAGCAACATGGCAGCAAATGGGCCGGGCCCGATTCCTGCGATTTCAATAATCTTGTATCCAGTAAGAGGTCCAGACATGGTCAATTCCTTTTGTAGTTGTGTAGCGAAGAGTTATGAGGCGCGGCGCGCGTGTGACGCGATTGCATCAACAAATATTGGCCACAGTGGCAGCGGAACATCGTGTCCCATGTCTGTGACGAACATAAACACTGAGCCGGGAATGAGTTCTGCAGTGCGCTCGCCGCCTGACGGAGTGAGTAATTGGTCATCACGGCCGTGAATAACAAGGGTCGGAGTTTTGAGATTACGGAGCTTGTCGCTGCGATCACCTGATGCGTAAATAGCAGCAAGTTGCCGATGTGAACCTTCTGGGTAAAAACTTCTATCGAATTCACGGGCCGCACGAGCTTTCGCCTCGTCGAGATCGAAATACTTCTTTGAGCACCAGACACTCCAGTTCTGTGCGCCTTCAATGTACGTGGCGCGGTCGGGCGATGGCGGAGCAAGCAACGCAGTCAGCGCAGCTTCTGTTGGAGTTCCATATGCAAGGTCACCAGGAACCGACATGATGCTGGTGAGGCTTTGAGTGCGATGAGGATGCTCGATTGCAACAGTCTGAGCAATCATGCCGCCCATTGATGCGCCAATAATGTGCGCCTTGTCAATGCCGAGATGGTCAAGAACGCCCATGGCATCAGCAGCCATGTCAGACAATGTGTACGGAACTGGCACTGTGACTGTTTCACCCATTGCAGCCTGCATAGTGACTTTGTCTGTTTCCACCATGACACCGTCGTGTTTGTACGACAAACCGCAATCGCGATTATCGAAGCGCACGACATGGAAACCCTGCGCAACAAACAAGTGCAAGAATTCTTCTGGCCATGCCGTCATCTGGGCTGTAAAACCCATAATCCACAACAAGGTGGGGTTCTTTGGGTCTCCCAAAGTGTCGTATTCGATATTGATTCCGTTAGGCAAAATGGCTTGAGACATCTCTCCATTCTCACAGGTAGCCACGCCCCAATGAAAAGCGGAGAAATCAGCTGAGCAGGCGTCTCTTTTGTTCGAGGAATTCCTCATCAGTGATGGTTCCTCGGTCAAGCAATGCTTCTAAGCGCTCAAGTTCACCCGCAATGCTCATTGGGTCAGACGTGGACCCTGATCGGATTCCGCCGCGTGCCTGAATGGTTGAGTGAATGATGTTCTGCACTCTTTCCGGCTGAGCAATATCACTAAATGTCTGCTGGCCGTCCTGGCCCCCCGATTCGATGAGCAAATCGCCTACTCCAAGCATTCGCTCCAGAAAGGATTGCCCGAAATTCACGTTATTCACTCTCTCCAGAGGAATTTCGACCCCATCACGCGACACAACACCTTGTCGATAAATGAGCCGATGAGATGTGACTACGAAATAAGTGGTGCGCCACTTAGTGAGATCAACTAGGACCCAGGCAGCGCCAACGATGATGGCTGCCATCCCCAAATATCCAGCGGCGTCTGCAAAAAAGCCAGACGGCATCTGAGCCCTCAGCACCAAAGTCAGGAACATTGACCCGAGAAGAGTGGAGACTGACGAGCCGAAATACCACCAGTGCGGGTGGAGGTCTAAAACCATTGTTTCGTAGTCATTCAGCAGTCGCCGAGGAAAGGGCATGGAAGAAAGGGTACAACCGCCTAGTTTCAAGGCGTGACATTCCTGCACCAGCCTCAGACAGAATCCGGCCACACGGCTGATTCCGTACTTGCTGGCCTTGATGCTCAACAGCGCGAGGCAGTCACAGCGCGAGTGGGCATTGTTGTGGTGCGTGCCGCTGCCGGTTCTGGCAAAACAACAGTTCTTACCCGTCGCATTGCTTGGCGAACATTGTCTGGCACTGCAGATATTGAAAGAACTCTGGCAATAACTTTTACTCGTCAGGCTGCAACCGAAATGCGCACTCGTCTAGCACGATTCGAACTTGACGGTCGCCCCACTATTGGCACCTTTCACGCCATCGCTCGTCGATTGATGTTGCAGAACCTAGAAGATCGAAACAGGCGGGCTCCTGTCATTGTGAACAACAGGTCATCACTGATGTCTTCATGCATGGGTGATGATGCCAAACATGGCGGCGTCATGGACATGTTGTCAGCAATCGACTGGGCTCATGCACACATGATTGCGCCTGACGCTGCGGCATCTGCACTGGCTTCGGCTGGCATAAAAGTGCCACTTACCGCACTTCGCTTTACCGAAGTATTCAAAACCTACGAACAAACAAAACGCAAACGTGGCGTTATTGACTTGAATGATTTCATGACATCGGTTGTGACTGAAGCAACCCGCGAACCGCGATTCGCCGAGTCGATTCGATTCCAATATCGCCACGTGTCAGTCGACGAAGCACAGGACATGAACCCGTTGCAATATGCATTCCTGAAAGTGCTCTTACCCGCAAACCCAGATCTGTTTTTAGTAGGCGACCCCAACCAAGCTATTTACGGATTCAATGGCGCCGACAAGGACTTGTTCGATTTACTACCCGGTTTCTCTACAGGTGCCAATGTCGTCTCTCTGCCATCTAACTATCGGTGCACTCCGGAAATTGTAAAAATCGCCGTTGATTCACTCGCCAAGGACGGCCAAGTTGCAGATGCAGTGTCGCAACGGCCAAGTGGTGCAGTCGTGCGATTAGAGCGGTGCGCAACTGAAGCAGCAGAACAGCACTTAATCACCAAACTTGTGACGCGGGCACATTCTTCTGATCGATCATGGAGCAATATTGCTGTACTCGTGCGCATTAATACAGTCGCCGATGGCATTCGTGACCAACTGATTGCCGCTGGTATTCCGGTTCGTTCATCGCGCAGAGGCGGTGCGTGGGCTCGGGCAGTTGCCGCTGCCACTTCACTGACTGGACGCGACGATTTAGCAACATGGGCGGCAGACATTCTCGACACGGGTGAATACACAGCAGACGATGCCGACTTCCAAATTGCGAAATTGGTTCGTGATTTTCTTGACGTACATCGTTCTGGTGGAGTTGATGGCCGCACGTTTGGTTCGTGGCTTGTCACGTCTGCTGACATTGCAGAAACTGACGGCGTTGAGGTACTGACTTTCCACGCCGCCAAGGGACGCGAGTGGTCCTACGTCATCGTTGCCGGCATGGAAAAGGGTCTTCTTCCCCACCGCAGCGCCCGCACAGGTGCTGCCCGTAGCGAAGAGGCACGTCTTGCTTATGTTGCCCTTACCCGCGCGGCTGATGAACTTGTAGTTACGTGGACCGACCAACGCAATACGAAATCTTCTGGGCCATCGCCCTTCTTGCCCTCAGTCACCACGGATGTTCCTGTCATCGATCCACCACCTGAAGAGTTACGCCGCATTGCACGGCAACGCCCACAGCAAGACCCGCTTGAAGTTGCAATTGAAGAATGGCGTCAACAGAAAGCCCGAGTTTCCCGTATGGAAAAAAATGGCATCTTGACCAATACACAGATGCGCAACATCGTTCGCACTAAACCAACAACAGAGGAAGACGTTGCTGCTATTACAGATGTAATTTTTGCTCGCCGCTACGCAGCAGAACTAATAGCAACTATTAACTCTGCGCTGGGCCGCTGAGGTCGCGACCCTTTCGCAATTTGTCCATCATCTCAGTGGGCATTGATAGAAAGACTGCTTCAGCTTCAGCGCACAACGTGTCGCCGATGTGCGAGGCGCCTTTTGTAAAGATCTTGCGTCCTTCGATGCGATCAACCCAACCGAGATACACAATTTCTTGGTGTAGTGGCGTTGGTGCGCGGTACTTAATGGTCAATGTTCCAGTCATGCCAGGACGACCTGTGAGTGACTGAGTCATTCCGAGAACTTCATCGAATGCAGCTGCGATGTATCCGCCGTGGACATGTCCTGGCGGTCCTTCATACGGCTCAGTGAAAGTGGCCGTGCCAGATATCGATCCGAATTCTCCAAACGATTCATCTTTTTCCATCATCATCGGCATAGAGAGAGGGTTCATGGCACCGTAAAACGGACTGCGATCTGTGAAGTGAGATTCTGCAGCAGCACTTCCGGGAATGCCATCGGGTGCATTGATGAGCTCTAGGGCTTTCGAAATATGAACAATTGCATTGTCAATGTCGTCAATTCGTGCAGTTGACATAAACGAATCAAGAATTAGCCGGCGGGTTACTGCCGCAAGACGAACGCGCGCTTTGTCTGCATCGGTCAGTTCTGTTG
>CAMDVC010000107.1 GCA_945878785.1 Bifidobacterium breve
CTGAACAGCACAACATTTCACGATTGGTGTTTGTATCAACTCCGTCAGTTGCGCACACCGGCGATTCACTGATTGGCGCGCCAGCTGGTGAGGCTGAGATTGGTCGCTCACGTTCGCACTACGCGGAATCAAAAGCTGTTGCAGAACGATTAGTTCTGAATGCGCGAAATGATCATCTTGCAGTTGTCGCCATTCGCCCACATTTGGTGTGGGGCCCTGGGGACACGCAATTAATTGGTCGAATTGTAGATCGTGCAGCAAGCGGACGTCTTGCAGTTATTGGCACCGGAAATGCGTTAGTTGATTCCACCTATATTGACAATGCGATTAGTGGGCACATTGCAGCACTTGACGCTCTGCACATAGGTTCAGCGTGTGACGGCAAGGCCTACGTCATCTCAAACGGCGAACCACGCACTGTGAACGAACTGATGCGCTCAATGTGCGAATCAGCTGGTGTTCCATTTGAACCGCGACATCTTTCGTTGGCGCTTGGAGTTCGACTTGGGTCATTGATTGAGCGACTATGGCCGCTCATGCGATCATCTGAACCACCACTGACGCGCTTTATTGCAGAACAATTAGGCACAGCGCACTGGTTTGATCAGCGTGCAGTTCAGCAAGATTTGGGCTGGACGCCACACGTTTCTCTCGATGAAGGTTTTCAGCGATTAACGCAATGGTTTGCGTCTCAGTAGTTCAATTGTTGTTACAACGAGTAGACGCGAGTTGCAGTACCACGGAACAATGCATCTTTTTCCGCTTCAGTAAATGATGCGGTCATTTTCTTAAAGGCATTCCATACGACTGTGTATGACAAGGAGAATCGGTCGATGGGGAAGTTTGATTCGAACATGCAGCGTTCTGGTCCAAAACATTCAATGGTGTGGTCAAAGTAATTCTTTTGTACCGCGATGAATTCGTCAGATGTTGGTGGCTTTTCTGCCGTATGCCAGCCGAATCCATTGTCAGGCATCGCCAAACCTCCTAATTTTGCAACGACGTTGGAGCACTGTGCGATTGCAGCGATGTCTTTTTTCCATTGAGTAAAGATTTCGTCCCGTTGTGATTCGTATGGCCCAACACCTAAGGGCGTTCCAAAATGGTCAAGCACCATTGTCGTACTGGGAACCGCACGGGCCAGTTCTAGGAATTCTGAGTTCTGATAGTGGTAATGCCACGAGTCGTATGTCAGGCCGCGTGCACCAAGGGTTGCAACACCGCGCCGAAAGTTTGCGTCCTTGTATAAATCCTTCGTTGCTCGGCCGGGAATCGCCAGAACTTCCGGGTGGTCGGCTCGGGCTAGTGCATCACGAATTCCGCGTAGAAGGCCGTGACTGGCTTGTGTATGCGCATCAAGAATGTCGTTGAGATCCTTACGACTCAGATCAGCATGCGCAACAATGCCAGAGATGAGGTGGGTTGGGTCACGCAGTGATTCTCCGGCAACGAACTCTGTTTCGCCCACTGGAGCAAGATGAGCCGGTCCGTTCTTGCGATAACTGGCGCCGCATTCGATGAAGACTGTTTTCTCAATGAGATGGCCTGCAGTGGTATCGCCGTGCAATTCATCGAGTCCGTAGGGCAATGAACCACCGATGGGCCATAGATGGTGGTGGGGGTCAACGATGCGGCGAGAGGGGTCAATGGCCTCTTCGTGGACTTGGCTAAACCATTCTGGGGTTCCAGGCGCGTAACTATTCATCTCAATGTTCTAATACCTGCCCATTGTCATTGGCGTACTGGCAGGAAAATTATTCAAGTGACACGATAAGGGGGCACAAAGAGGGCAAAATAGATGCTGATGTTGACAGCCCGCCGCCTCACTACTTACACAGCAACAGTGTGCATAGTTCTAGCGATTCTGATTCAACAAGTCGTGTCTCGCGGGTCTCTTTCTGATTTTGACAAAACGGCTCGGCTGACTTCTCGAGATATCGATGCATCGATAGATTTCTTTTCTGTCACGGTCATGTTTGGTCTGCGAGGAATCATTCTCACGATTTGTCTTCCTATTCTTGGATGGGTCTCATGGAAGCGACGTTCGTGGATTCCGATTGCGGGCTTTCTTATTGTCCTTCTCTTGGAAACGGGAATTGCAGGAGCGTTGAAAATTTCTGTAGGAAGAATATTTCCCTATCAGTACGAGAACTTTTTCAGCAGAATGATGATTGGGCAGGACGAGTTGGCGTTTCCTTCAGGACACGCTGCGAACTGTGTTGCGTTGTGGGGATACGTCGTGTGGTATTTCACACAGGCCGGATCTGTGTCACGTCGAGTCGGCACCTGGCTAGTGGTGCTTGCAAGTTGCACAGTGGGTGTCTCATCGTGGCTGATCAGGACTCACTGGCCAACAGATTTGCTTGCTGGTTATGCAGTCGGCCTTGCTGCACTTTTGGCAGTCATTGGTTTGTATACGGCGCTCGGATTTAATCCCGAGGCCACGTCTCACCGCTCGCAAGAAGTTCATCACGAAACTGCGGATGCGCAATAGCCGCTAGTGCGTGTGCACGTTCGCGAATAGTGCGACCCTCTAATTCAGCGACACCAAATTCAGTAATAATTGTGTCCACTTGATGGCGAGGGGTGCTGACAACACTTCCGGCAGGAAGAATGCCCATGATGCGACTTGTTAGTACGCCATTGATCATTGTGGTGGACGGTAAACAGATAAGACTCCTATCAGTGGCGTCAAGCCCTGGCCCTGACACGAAATCTTCATGACCGCCGACCCCGCTGAACTGAGTACCACCAATGGTGTCAGCAACAACTTGCCCAGCAAGGTCGACAGCGAGTGCACCGTTGATAGTGACCATGTTGCGATTGCTGGCAATCAATTCTGGTGAGTTCACAATTTTCACGGGTAAGAAACGAACTGCGTCGTTATTATGCAGCCAGGTGTAGAGCTCTGGAATTCCCGCTGCAAAAGTAGTGGGCGAGAATCCATCGAATGTGCTGCCCTTTTTGTTTGTCACTTTTCCTGCCTGATGTAAGCGCATAAGCCCGGTTGTAAACATTTCTGAATGCACACCGAAATCTCCCAAGTCACTTGAAGCGAGCGAGAGTGCAATCTGATTCGGAATGCCACCGATACCTGTTTGTAATGTGCTGCCTGAGTGAATGAAAGACAGGGCAATATCTGCGATTGTTTTTTCCGCATCGCTTGGCTCTGTATCTGCCAAGTTCAGCGGAGTCCGGTCTGATTCGATGAGGCAATCAATCGCATCCACATGAATGCGGTGTTCATGAGGCGCTACGCCAAAGGTACGTGGGAAATGTTCGCTGACTTCAACGAGAAGAAGTCGTTCTGGGTCCGCACTTGCGCGATGGATCTCATCAACCGTCGCGCCTGCATGTACGGACAAGCTGACCCAGCCATCAACAGGGAGTGAACCGACTGTTGCCATGATCCGCGGCCGCATTTTTTCAAGAATTGGTTCAAAGCGACGAAAGTCTGCCGGTACGAAATCAATAGAGGCTCCAGAGTCACGCAAAAAGCGTTCGGCAGGTCCAAAAAATCCGCTGCGATAATGCACGCCAGGTTTCGCGAGAACCGCGTACAAGTCCGGCATCAGCGCACCTGAGATCTGTAGGTCGACATAGTCGTCTCGGTCGCCAAGTGCATGCATGAATCCGCCTGGCACACCTGGCCCGAGGGGGAGTGCCAGGGTGTCGGTCGAGCGAACGATGGCGACGGCCTCAGAGATTGTCATACGAGCCATATGTCCTATGGTACGCAGGTAGCAGATTGGATATGCATCTGGCAGGCTCATAGCCATGCAGCAATTCGACGTTCTCATCATTGGTGGGGGACCTGCTGGGTCGGCTGCAGCCATCACTGCTGCCCGAGGCGGGTTACGTGTCGTCCTGTTTGAAAAAGGACCATATGGTCGCGACAAGGTATGTGGCGATGGTCTTACCCCTCGTGCCATTGCCGCTCTGAATGATTTAAGCATTGACCATTCTGCTGCGCACCGTATTGACGGCTTGCGAATGATTACAGGTAAGAAGCAACGCGAACTTTCATGGCCAACGACTACCCGTTTTCCGAATCACGGTGCGGTGTGGCCACGTCAACGATTCGACAATCATCTTTTAGATGTTGCAATTGCAAGTGGTGCAGATGTCCGATTCGAATCCGAAGCACTACCTGTTCTTGAAGATGGTCGTGTCGTCGGTGTGAGTGTGGGAACTGAAACGTTTCGTGCACCGTTCACCATTTTGGCAGCGGGTGCACAAGGAATGGCTGCAAAGATGTTGGGCGCTGAACGTGACCCGAATGAACCGTTTGGTCTCGCAATTCGTGCGTATGCGCCATCACCGCGTCATGGCGAACGTCACCTCGAAGCATGTCTCAGTCTGAGTGATGAACACGGCGTTGCAGTTCCTGGGTATGGCTGGATGTTTCCTGCTGGTGATGGCACCGTAAACATTGGTGTGGGTGCACTGAG
>CAMDVC010000108.1 GCA_945878785.1 Bifidobacterium breve
GTTGAGAAGTGTGGTGAATTGCGCGAGTGCCGTGCGCAGAAAAAAAGTGAGTGATTTCATAGGAACCCTTTCAGGTACCTATGTGTGCACTACCTAGTCAGAAGAGGAAGATGATGGCGAAGGTGTGGGTGCTGGTGCAGGAGCGGCGGCACTAGATGAGGAATCACTAGACGAGCTAGGTGCAGGAGTGCTGCCCGACTTGCCGCTATCTGTTTTGTAAAAGCCGCCACCTTTGAAGGTGATGCCGACAGGAAGGAAGACCTTTTTGACAGGGCGCATGGTGCCGTCGAGTGGGTGAAGGGCTTCAGTGAGTGAATCTTCCGAGAAATCTTGGAAAATCTCAACAGTTTCGCCTGTTTCAACGAATTTATAAACGTATGTGGGCATTGGGGTCTCCGGGGGTGGCACTCAGGTCCATCGAGTGCCAAATGGTATCTGGCTAGCGTGGGATTCCATGAGATCGCGCACCGCTGTTATTCCTGCCGCAGGTCTCGGGACCCGTTTCTATCCGGTCACAAAGGCCGTGCCGAAGGAATTATTGCCCATCGTGGATGTTCCTGTCCTGCAGCTGGTGATGGAGGAAGCCATTGCGGCGGGGGCTGAGCACATTGTGTTGGTGTCTCATGTTTCAAAGACTCCTGTTGAGGCGTACGTTGCGCCATCGGCTTCTGTGATTGACAAGGTGCGTGCAAGTGGGCGAGAAGACTTAGCGAACAGGTTGGCGCGTATTGGTACAGATGTACGCGTGAGTGTGGTGTATCAAGATGCTCCACGCGGGCTTGGTCATGCAGTGGGGTGCGCGCGAAGTGCAGTGGGCGATGAGCCGTTTTCTGTGTTGTTGCCAGACGAAATTATGGGTGATGCAGTGTTGCTGAATGCGCTGGTTGATTCGTGTGAGAAAAAAGGTGTGGGCGCTGTTGGCTTAATGCGTGTGCCGATGGAACAGGTATCTGCATACGGCGTGATTACGCCGTCGGCTTCTTCGCCAGATGAAGGGCCGTACGACATTGTTGATGTGGTGGAAAAACCCGCACAGGCAGATGCGCCAAGCAACCTGATCATTATTGGTCGGTATGTATTAACACCGGATGTGTTCGAAGCCATTGATGCGTTGAAGCCGCATGCCAACGGGGAACTGCAACTAACTGATGCGTTGCGTGCTCAGTCATTGCGTTCGCCGTTAACTGGCATGTTGAACCGTTCGCAACGATGGGATACGGGCACACCTATGGGTTGGCTGACTGCTGTTGTTGATATCGCCTTAACGCGACCTGACATTGAACCAGGGTTTCGCGCGTGGCTGACGCAGCGCCTTGGCGACTAATTATCGCGGTTACGACGAAACGTATTGTGCTCGTCGAGAACTAAACCGAATTCATCAACTGTTGCAGCGTGTTGTTCGCCAGTGATTAGTGATGTGTATTCCCACGCCTGTTCGTCATGGCGCGTGTAGCGCTGAGGAGTCTTCACCACACCAAGAGTGTCAACGTTGATTGTGATTACTTGTAGATCAGCTGTATGGCCGACGTGTAATGGCAAGCGGTGAGTAATGATTGAGTTTGTAAATGGTGTGCCTGCGAAGTCGATATCAACGCACCCGTCAAGTTCCGTGCGGTGTTCGCCGTTCATTTCACCCCATTGGCCGTGACCGTCTGTGGCAAGCCATAAATCGGGT
The DNA here is from genome assembly GCA_945878785.1 of Bifidobacterium breve. GTDB lineage: Bacteria > Actinomycetota > Acidimicrobiia > Acidimicrobiales > Ilumatobacteraceae > UBA2093. The sequence continues at coordinate 1,676 of CAMDVC010000108.1, forward strand.
TCTGGTAAATCACGGAACAACAACATCTGTTGCACGACCCACAGAGCAGACATGCGTACAACGGCGACTGCTTTGTCTGCGAGTAATCCGATTTCTGCTGTCCAGCCTTCGTTTTCCCAACGCAAGTCAACTGAACTTCCAGGTGAGCCATCCCACCGAGTCCATGCGGCCTGGTGCCCTGAAGCAGAGGGGGCCTTGTACAACGACATGTAATAGGTATATCGCAGGAATGGGCTGAAAAGTGGTGGGTGGCTTCGTTCACAGGTACCGTTTCGCCCATGACTCCACTGCACGATGTACGCGCCATGGTGCTTGCCCGTTGTGCGATTGCTACCCCTGTGCGTGTTGCGCGAGCAGATGCAGCCAATTGCATTATCGCAAGCGACGTCGTGGCCGCAGAACAGGTGCCGCCGTTTGCGAATACCGCGGTTGATGGTTACGCCGTGCGATCTATTGATGTTGTAGATGTTCCCGTTGAGTTGCGAGTCATTGGTGAGCTTGCTGCAGGCGCAGCACCGACTGTTTCGGTAACACCAGGTACTGCGATTCGCATTATGACTGGTGCACCAATTCCTGATGGATGCGACTGTGTTGTCATGGTGGAAGACACCGAACGTGTTGGCACAGACAGCGTGAACATTCTGAAATCAGTTCCGGCTGGTGCGGCCATTCGTGCAGCAGGTTCAGATGTTGCAGAGGGTGCCACAGTGGTTACCGCTGGCATGCGCGTGACGCCGATGATTGAAGGCGTGTTAGCAAGCATCAATGCAACACACGTGGTGGTGTACCCACGTGTGAAAGTGGGAGTCATCTCAACTGGCGATGAATTAGTGGACGATGGTTCGCCACTGGGTGCCGGGCAGATTCGTGAATCAAATCGCACCATGCTTGTGCGCATTGTGGAAGAAGCTGGCGCAACAGCAATTGACCTTGGCATTATTCGTGACAATGAAGATGAACTGGAAACAGCATTGCGCAGCGCAGTGAGTACTGGTGGATGTGATGCGCTTGTAACAAGTGGTGGAGTCAGCATGGGCGACTACGACATTGTGAAAGCCGTGCTGTCACGTATTGCAGACATGAACTGGGTGCAGGTGGCAATGAAGCCGGCAAAGCCGTTTGCGTTTGGCACTCTTAAGAATCCGGCTGGCGTACAGATTCCCATTTTTGGTTTGCCCGGAAACCCTGTGTCGTCGTTAGTGAGCTTTGAACTTCTTGCCCGACCAGCGCTTCGCACCATGATGGGTTTTGGTGCTGCAGCACACAGACCAGAAGTGTTGGCAATCACTGATGACGCCGTGAGACGTCAGCCTGATGGCAAGGTGCATTTTGATCGGGTGCATGCATCGTGGGGTTCTGATGGTCGAGTGCATGTCACACGGAAAAGTGAACAGAGCAGCCATCAGTTGGCTTCAACGGCTGTTGCGAACGCTCTGATGATGGTTCCAGATGGCAATGGGTTAACAGCAGGGGACAATGTGATGGTCACATTCCTTGGTGCTGATGCTGGGCCAACGGCCGCCCAGTAGTCACACGTTGATTACTGCGTAGGATTGCCCTATGGATCTTGTTGACAGCTTCGGGCGTGTAGTGCGTGACCTGCGTATCTCTGTCACTGACCGCTGCAATTTCCGTTGTACGTATTGCATGCCAGAAGAAGGCTTGAAATGGCTTGACCGTTCTGAAGTACTGACATACGAAGAGATTGAACGTGTTGCTCGCATTTGTGTTGAACAATTCGGCGTTGACAGTTTGCGTTTGACTGGCGGAGAACCAACCGTGCGTGCGCACTTGCCACAGCTCATTGTAAAGCTTGCATCATTGCGTTTACCCGATGGCACAAAGCCTGATATTGCTCTCACCACTAATGGTGCAACCCTGCGCAACGTTGCTGGTGAATTGCGTGAGGCAGGCCTTGACCGCATCAACGTCAGTCTTGACAGCCTGAAGCCAGAACGATTCTTTGCCATGACACGTCGTGACGAACTACACAATGTGCTCGCCGGAATCGCAGAAGCGCAAGTAGCTGGGTTTTCGCCCATGAAGGTGAACGCAGTTGTTGAGCGTGGCACCAATGACGACGAGATTCTTGATCTTGTTCGCTACGGCCGCGACAACAATGTCGAAGTGCGCTTTATTGAGTTCATGCCGCTTGATGCCACCAACGAATGGGAGCGCAACAAAGTTGTGAGCCAAGATGAGATTGTTGCAACTATTGCAGCGGAGTTCCCACTGGAGATAATGCCGTCTCGCGGTGCAGCACCAGCAGATCGTTGGCGCTTCGTTGATGGCAAGGGAACTGTCGGCGTTATTCCTAGTGTCACGCATCCGTTCTGTGGTGATTGTGACCGCGTGCGACTCACGTCAGACGGACAATTCCGCACATGCCTTTTTGCTACTGATGAATCTGACATTCGCGCGTTGTTGCGCAATGGCGGCACTGATGCAGAAATTGCTGAACTGATTCAAATTGCGGTCGGGGCAAAATGGGCCGGACATCAAATCAATAAAGTGAATTTCATTCGACCTAATCGGTCAATGAGTCAAATAGGCGGGTAACCCCATGTCGCAGGACACAACAGGGGAATTAGCAAATATTCGGGTGTTGGTTGAAGTCAACGGCCCTGTTGCAACGTTGAGATTGAATCGGCCAGACAA
>CAMDVC010000109.1 GCA_945878785.1 Bifidobacterium breve
TCAGTTTTCTTGAGCAGTCCTGCTTCTTCAATGCGGTTACGGGCAAGACCCAGAGTCACCATTGAGCCATAAATGGGAAACGACAATTCGCGCAAAAGAAACTGCAGACCACCCACATGATCTTCATGGCCATGTGTTGCCACACAACCCACAATGCGATCGGCATTCTCACGAAGGAAAGTGAAGTCTGGAAGAACCAGGTCAATACCGTGCATGTCTGCGTCGGGAAACATCAGACCGCAGTCGATAAGCATCAACTTGTCGTCTTGCTCGAGCACCATGCAGTTGCGCCCGATCTCGCCGAGACCGCCAAGGAAATAAATTCGTACTGGTTGCGCCATGAGTTACTTGCTCAGCGCTTCGCGCGCTTTTTGCAAATTGGCATGCACGACTGCAGCACGATCAGCAAGACCTGCAGGTGGTGGCCCCATCGGCAGGCGGCAATCGCCAACGTTGAATCCGAGGTAATTCATCATCACTTTGCTCGGAATTGGGTTCGGGTTGTCATCACCAGTTTCAAATGCGTAACTCTCAAGAAGAATGTCGTTGTACTTACGTGCCAAAGCGACATCGCCGTTTTTGAATGCAGTGATCATAGCTTGATGCTCTGGTGCGCTCCAATGTGTCGCAACACCAATGACACCACTGCCGCCATATGCGAGGAACGCAAGCGTTAGCCCATCATCACCGGAATAGAGTTCGAAATCTTTTGGCACCTGCGCCATGAGGTTTGCAGTTTCGGCAGGCGCGCCAGCAGCATCTTTGAGCGCCTTGATGTTTGGCACTGTGTTTGCCAACTTCGCAAGAGTCTGTGTAGAAATCTTTCGACCCGTACGAACAGGGATGTCATAAATAACAACCGGCAATGTGGTTGCGTTTGCCATCGCAGTGATATGACCTTCAAGTCCGCTTTGCGGAGGGCGGTTGTAATACGGACCGACTGCCAAAATTCCTGCAGCACCCATCTTCGTCACTTCTTTTGTCATGTGCACAGAGTGCGCAGTGTCGTTAGAACCAGAACCTGCAATCACAGGAATTGTGACTGCATTAATTACTGCTTCCCACAACGACAACTTCTCCGCATCGGTCAGCGTTGAAGATTCGCCTGTTGTTCCGGAGATAACGAGACCGTCATTTCCATTGTCTTGAAGCCATTTGGCAAGACGGACGGCCTCATTGAGGTCGAGCGCACCCGATGCATCGAAGGGCGTAATCATCGCCGTGAGAACTTGTCCGAAAATGGCCATACACCATTATGGCTGATGGGAGGCGGTGCCACCGCCCCGAATCATTGTCCGATTGGGCGAAGTTCCTTGCCGATTTCGAAATCGTCAACTTCGTCCGTGGTGTCTTGCCAATCCTCGAACTGGATAACACCCATTTCTTCGAACTTATGGCGCAGCCACTTGTCGTTACGGTCAAGAAGACCGAGCTTCTTACAGTTCGGAACGATCTTGGCAAACAACATCTGCTGAAAAAGTTTACGGTCTGGGTCTTGCAACAAAATGGGGGCGAGTTCTTTGGTGCTGACACCAAGGCGATCCCATACTTCTTGCTGCAAAAAGCGGTCACGCATACGGACACTTGCCTCGTAAGCAAATTCCTGGCGGTCTTTCATCTCGGCATCTGACATTCCATCATAGACCTCTTTGAGACTAAGAACTCCGAACGCAACGTGGCGTGCTTCGTCGCTCATGACATAACGCAACAACTTCTTCAAGAGTGGCTCGTTTGTTGTGGCGTGAAGGAATCCGAACGCAGCAAGCGCCAAACCTTCCACCATGATCTGCATACCGAGGTATGTCATATCCCAACGGCTGTCATTAACGATGTCATCAAGCAGCAAACGAAGGTGCGTATTGACCTGGTATCCGCCTTCGAGCTTCTCGTCGAGATAACGAGCAAACACTTCAACGTGGCGCGCTTCGTCAACTACCTGCGTGCTCGCGTACAACTTCGCGTCGTACCACGGCACAGTTTCAACAATCTTTGATGTACAGATCAATGCACCTTGTTCACCATGAAGGAACTGACTGAGCTGCCAGCGGCGGCCTTCGATACCAAACTCAAGCCATTCTTTGTCACCCCACTTACCAATTTTGGTGTCTGCATACATCTGACGCTCCATGCCGTTACCAAGAATTAAGGCATCTTCGGCGATGGTTTTTTCGATGTCAACACTGATGCTCCAGTCAAGATCAGTTGCACCATTCCATTGTCCCACCTTGGCCTTTTCGTACAGTTTGCGCAAGTGAGGACGGGCTAATGAATAGTCCCATGTAAAAAGGGAGTCTGCATTATTTTTGACAATGTGCTCAACTTCATCAACGTCAGTGTTGGTGATGGCAAGAATTGCTTCAATATCGTTAAGTTCCGCGCGGCCGATTAATTCTTCGTTTGATTTATCAATGATGCTCATGATTCTCTCTTTTGGTTTATTGGGTTACGACAACTGACGATGTGCTCGGCAGAAGAAACGTGCGAACAAAGGCGCGTGTCGCATCTTCGTTCACAAAATCAAGTGTGGGCGACGGCGACAAGTAATACGAAATCACTAGTCGGCACATCACTTCCACAATGTGGGCAGCTTCAGCAGTTGGAATAAACTCGTCGGTCAGTGGAGTGACGAATGCCGTTGCAACACGCACGATGCGATCGAGGCCATTCACCGTAAGATCGCCCAGGGTTTCCCCCGGTGCTGTTGCCAGCATCATGGCCAAGTGTTCGTCGTGTTGCAATTCACTTGATGCAACAACAATGCAACGCACCAAGAGTTCTTCCAACGATTCAGAGCCCTCGACATGTGCGCGCATCGCCGTGAAAAAATCTTCTAATTTGCCAAGGCGCACTGCTTCGAACAACACGTCACGACCGCCTGGAAACAGTCGATACACAGTGGCCCGCGAAACGCCCGCAGTGACGCAAATGTCGTCCATGGTGACTTTGTCCCAGCCCCATTGCGTGACGCATGAATCAACAGCAGAAAAGATGGCTGCCTCTATGTTGCGAGATTGGGCGGCTGTGTCTGAAGTCACCATGAGACATTAAGACGGAAACTGTCTCAATGTCAAGGGGCCTACAAATCCCGACTAGTCGGGTCGGGTATTAGAACTTGTAGAGTCGTATCGCTCCAACGAAATTCCGTGAAAGGAACCATCATGCGCAAACTAACTATTTCAATCGCCATCACTGGCACTCTTCTGCTCGCCGCCTGCGGTGACAGCAGTTCATCGTCAGACACCACGACTGCTGCAAGTACCGGTACCGGCAACGAGTGCACCAGCGGCAAGACACTCACCGCTGACACATTGACCATCGGAACAGGTAACCCTGCATATTCTCCATGGGTTGAGAATGACAAGCCTGAATCAAAGGAAGGCTTTGAGGCCGCCGTTGCATATGCAGTAGCAAGCGAACTTGGTTTCGACGATGCAGCAGTTACTTGGGTGCGCACCGCCTTCGACGAAGCTGTACAGCCAGGAAAAAAGAATTTTGACTTCAACCTTCAGCAGTTCTCAATCAATGACGAGCGCAAGAAGACTGTTTCATTCAGTGCCTCCTATTACTCAACCAACCAAGCAGTAGTAGCCCTTGCAGGTTCACCAGCAATTGGCGCAACAACCGTTGCTGATTTGAAGGACGTAAAGTTCGGCGCACAAGCCGGAACAACAAGCCTTGACTTCATCACTAATGTGATCAAGCCATCTGCTGAGCCATTTGCTTATGACGACAATGCTGGCGCAAAAGCAGCTCTTGAAGCTAAGCAAATTGATGCAATCGTTGTTGACCTTCCAACTGCCTTCTACATTGCAGCAGTGGAACTCACCGGTGCATCAGTTGTTGGTCAGTTCCCAGCTAGCGCGAGCACCACACCTGACAACTTCGGTTTGGTCTTTGACCTTGATAACCCACTGGTTTCTTGTGTTGATATTGCCCTTGCTGCACTCAAGGACAACGGCGCACTTGCCGATATCGAAAAGACCTGGTTGGCAGACAAGACCAACGCACCTGTTATCACGGTGTCCTAAACAGTTCATACCCATAATCAATGGGAACCATTACAGGCCGTCGCGCTGCGTACGAACGCGCACGCAAACGCCGCAGCACCGTAGTTGCTACCGTCAGTTCGCTGGCGGTAGTGACTGCGATTGTTGTTTTGGTTCCGAAGATGCCTCGGTGGGACCGAGTGCACGAATCGTTCTTTAATGGTGAACGATTTGC
>CAMDVC010000110.1 GCA_945878785.1 Bifidobacterium breve
CGTCCGGGAATTACTAGTCCAACATTGAGTCCCATGAACTGATGAATGCGTCCCATCCATTCAGCGTGGAACCGCGCCAAGTAATCGTTGACCGTAATGACATGAACGCCATTGCCTGACAAGCCATTCAGATACGCAGGCAAAGTAGACACAAGAGTCTTTCCTTCACCAGTCTTCATTTCAGCAACCCAACCAAAGTGAAGCGCGGCTCCACCCATCAGCTGGACATCGAAATGGCGTTGACCAATGACACGACTAGATGCCTCACGTACCACGGCAAACGATTCAACAAGAAGGTCTTCTAGCGACTCGCCGCGATCAAGACGTGATCTGAATTCACCAGTTTTTGCTTGGAGAGCCGAATCAGACAATGCGGCCATTTCTGACTCAAGAGCATTGATGTCCGGAACGAGACCTTGGAGGGCTTTTACTCGCTTGCCGTCGCCGGCTCGAAGGACGCGGTCGAGAACTTTCATGCAGTTTCCAATCCTACCTGCGCCCATTGCCAGAGCCAGTTCGCCAGACAGCCCGGAACCCAGCAATACTTGACACCCATATGGCCGCCCGAGCAGTTGACACAGTAATTTTTGACCTCGGAGGGGTGATTATGCGCAATGGCGGACCTCGAGACTTTACGAGGCGCTACCCCAACCATGACCCAGCCGTCGTGGCCGAAATAGTGATGGGCCCCCATCACCTCGACACGGACCATCAGTGGCACCGGGTAGAGCGCGGCGAAATCACGTTTGATGAGTGCCGCGCTATTACTAAACAGAAACTGGACGACGCAGGCATTATCGCGACCGAGCCTGCAAACGCCCCTGCATCGAATGCCAATCCATTCAACTTTCAACTCAACGATGAAATGGTCGCCTTCATTCATGACCTGAAATCGGCTGGAATACCGATTGGAATTCTGACGAACAACGTCAAGGAATTTCGGCCGATGTGGTGGCCACTCATGGACTACGCAAACATCTTTGACACCATTGTTGATAGCCACGAGGTGCAGATTCGCAAACCAAACCCTGCGATTTATGAACTCACCATGTCCCGATTGAACGCCACACCAACTCGAACTGCATTCCTTGATGACCTCCTTGCAAACGTCCATGCCGCCAACGCTCTTGGCATGCACGGCGTTCATGTCGAAGAAGACTCATCCGAAGCAATCGCTACAGCCCGTGGCCTCACCGGCCTTTTGTAGTCACACTGTGCGCGATGGCGCAACACATACAACCGATAACGCACCAACCGCGACAAGTGCTTGAGTTGCAGCCCGAAACGTGGCACCGGTAGTGACCACATCATCGATAATTAACACATTGCGATGACGACGTAGAGGCCGCGCAACAAACTCCGGGGAAATCAATCTTTCATCACGATCTAACCCAGTTTGAGAAACCGTGTTGATGCGCCTCAATAATCGTTTGACGGGTAACACCAGCAGAACACCGACATGACGAGCAATGAGCTCTGCGTGGTCCATACCGCGCTCGTGCTGATGAATCATTGTTGTGGGTGCCCATGTCACCACATCGATACCGAAATCATTCCAATTAATCGAATCAACAACTATGTCTGCCAACAGACGTGCATTTATCCGCTTCCTACCGTATTTGAGACCCAACACAAGTTCTCTTGTATGACCTTCATGAGGTTCAATGCCCAATATCTGTGTGGCAACTAATGCTCCCGTGTTTGAACGCACTAGTTCAGTACGGTGTAGTTCCATGGCACAAGCTCCTCTTCGCCCAATGCGTGAACAGTTCACTGAACGCTTAATCAGATGTGTGGCGGGGCTTGCATGTTTTGGCACCGGAATTGCATTCTTCGTGCGTTCCGAACTGGGTGTTCCACCATGGGATGTTTTCCATCAGGGAATTTCCAACCACACCGGCCTCGGACTTGGGACCGTGCTGATTATCGTTGCCTTCTTTGTGTTGCTCTTATGGATTCCGCTTCGCCTTCGACCAGGACTCGGAACGTTGTTGAACGCAATTGAAATCGGGCTAGTAGAGAACGTTGCTCAAGACTTAATTCCTCAGACCGACAACATTGTCATTCGTATTGCGTACTTGGTGATAGGACTTTGCATTATTGCCGCAGGATCTGGTCTGTACATCGGCGCAGAGTTTGGGTCTGGACCACGTGACGGATTGATGCTGGGGCTCAACATGCGCTTCGGTGTCAGTGTTCGCGCTGCTCGAACCTTTGTCGAAATCACCGTGATGATTATCGGCATATTCCTTGGCGGACACATCGGTCTCGGAACATTTGTATTTGCACTTGGCATCGGCCCAATGGTGCAAATCACGCTTCGGCTATTCAAGATGTCGCGAGGCTCAATTGAGGCTGCAGCTGCAGAGGCTTCCGAGCAATAGGGCAACAAAAAAGGCCCCGGGTTAAACACCCGAGGCCTTTTCAGTACATCTAGTTAGTAACGGTAATTGTCAGCCTTGAATGGACCTGAAGGGTTCATATCCATGTACTCAGCTTGCTCGTCGGTGAGTTGAGTAAGTGTCACACCCAGTGCATCGAGATGCGCGAACGCAACTTTCTCATCAAGATGCTTCGGCAACACGTACACACCAAGTGGGTATGCATCCAAGTTGGTGAACAACTCAATTTGGGCAAGAACTTGGTTAGTAAAAGAGCAACTCATTACGAACGATGGGTGTCCAGTTGCGCAACCGAGGTTGACAAGTCGACCTTCAGCCAACACGATCACTGCGTGACCGTCTGGGAATGTCCACAGGTCGGTACCGGCCTTCAATTCGTCACGAGTAGCGCCGCTACGAGCAAGACCAGCCATGTCAATCTCATTGTCGAAGTGGCCAATGTTGCACACGATTGCGTTGTGCTTCATTCCGGCCATGTGCTCGGCAGTGATAATTGCTTCGTTACCTGTTGCAGTCACAAAAATATCTGCCTCAGCCAAAGCTGACTCAGTGGTGTTGACTTCATAGCCTTCCATCGCTGCCTGCAAGGCGTTGATGGGGTCAATTTCAGTGACGATGACGCGAGCACCTTGGCCGCGAAGGCTTTGCGCACAACCCTTACCAACATCGCCAAAGCCACATACGACTGCAAGCTTTCCGGCGATCATGACATCAGTTGCTCGGTTGATTGCGTCAATGAGCGAGTGACGGCAACCGTAAAGGTTGTCGAACTTGCTCTTGGTCACACTGTCGTTCACGTTGATTGCAGGAAACAGAAGTTCCTTGTTGTCAAACATCTTGTACAGGCGCTTAACGCCTGTTGTGGTTTCTTCTGTAACACCCTTGATAGACGCTGCCATCTGGGTCCACTTTTGAGGTTCAGTCTTCAATGTGCGCTGCAAGAGACCAAGAATCAATGCGAGTTCTGGGTTTGATGCTGACGTTGGATCCGGCACCGCGCCAGCCTTTTCAAATTCGACACCCTTATGAATAAGAAGTGTTGCATCGCCGCCATCATCAAGAATCATGTTCGGCAAATTGCCATCGGGCCATGTCATCATCTGCTCGGTACACCACCAATATTCCTCAAGGGTCTCACCCTTCCAAGCGAATACAGGAACACCTTGTGGGTCTTTTTCAGTTCCATGTGGACCGACTGCAACAGCTGCTGCTGCATGGTCTTGTGTGGAGAAAATATTGCAACTTGCCCACCGCACTTCGGCACCAAGTTCGACAAGCGTCTCAATGAGTACTGCTGTCTGAATGGTCATGTGCAATGAACCAGAGATACGTGCACCCTTCAATGGCTTTGATGGGCCGTACTGTTTGCGCATCCAACGAAGGCCTGGCATTTCGTGTTCTGCAAGATGGATTTCTTTGCGACCAAATGGCGCAAGGCTGAGGTCAGCGACGCGAAAATCACGACGATCGGCGAGAGAGGACATAGTGGCTCCTTACATGAGTTACATAATGAATCGAGGCTGGGGCCAACTGGCACCGCTCTGATCAGCCCGATTACGGATTCAGTGTACCCAAATCATCGAGTAAAGGTGGGCTTAAGGCCCTCAGCAGCGATGCGTGACTCAATTCGCGCATGCTCTGCATCTGTCACTTGTGTGGATTCTTCAATCAGCATTACTGGGATGCCATCAATAACTGCATACGAGCGCTTCAGACGTGGATTAAACAGAATATTTTCTGACTCGATGTAAAACAATGGGCCCTTATCTTCTGGGCAAGCAAGGATGTCAA
>CAMDVC010000111.1 GCA_945878785.1 Bifidobacterium breve
TGGTGATTGTGCCCGTCGATGCTTTCGGCAACTTTCCTGACACCAATTCTGCAATGCAATCAACGCCAGGCAAATAGAGCCGCAACGGATTGCGCTTCGGCGGTGGCGGTGCGTCCCAATTCAGAACCGGCAAATCAGTATGCGCTGCATCCATGTATGCCTTCCAAATCTTTACAGGGTACGCATTACCCGTCACTCGTGAAACACCATCAGCTTTGAACTCAGGAATGTTCACCATCGGCGTGTACCCCTTCGGGTCACCCACCCACACGGCAGTCGTGAGTTGCTTCGTAAAGCCGACAAACCACGCGTTGGTGTTTTCATCCTGTGTACCCGTTTTGCCGCCTGCAGGACGGTTGCCTTCTAATGGGTCACGCCGCGCTGTTCCTTTGATAAGTGTTTGCTTCAAAATGTCAACTTGCGCATCTGCAATTTCTTTCGTGATCACTTGTGATGGCGTCAATGTGTGTTGGTACAACAACCCACTCGGGCCTTCTATTTTTTCAATGAAGTAGGGCTCGTTATGAATTCCACCATTAGCGATTGTTTGAGTGCCAGATGCCATATCAAGTGCACTCAATTCGTTTGCGCCAGTCGAGAAACTTGCATATGGCTGAATGGTGTATAAATCTCGCGATAAATAACTCGATGAAGCAAGTCTGTATGTCATATTGACCACACGATTAAGTCCAACAATTTGAGCCAGGCGTGCATAGGCACAGTTAATTGACAGCCATGTTTGTTCAGCCAAGGGCGACACAGGATGACTGACACCCTTTGTAATCACAAATGGTTCTGACGGAAGGCCTGGATTAGGAAACGTGCACGGCAAGGTTCCGTCTATTAGGTCACTGGCTTGAGCACCGGCTTCTAACGCTGCAGTCAGTACGAACATCTTGATACTGGAACCCGTTTGGCGTCGACGCAGGGCAAGGTTCACTTCGTTACGACCAGGTGAGAATCCGGGCCCACCCACAATTGCGCGCATCGCTCCAGTGGCTGTATCTAACGACATCATTGATGATTGAATTCCGGTCTTGTTGGCTGGCAGTTTTTCTTTTGCTGCTTTCTCAGCTTTCGCTTGCATCACAGGGTCAATTGTGGTGTGCACTGTAATTCCGCCACGGAACAACGCGTTGTACCGCTCTGGGTACGTTGCACCAAGAATCGTTGACTTGTTCAACAAATAGTCGCGCACCATTTCGGTGAAATATGTACGACTTGTTGGCCTCTCTGGAGCACTTGTAACTGACTCTGGTGGCTGCCACGTTTCCAATGTTGTATCGCGTTGCTCTGTCGTCATCAGACCGACATCAATAAAGCGTTCGAGAACTTGCTCGAACCGGCGCCGCGACTGCTCAGGCCGCCGAATGGGGTCGAATGTTGATGGCGCCCGAACAAGACCAGCCAAGAACCCTGCTTCAGTCAAAGAGAGCTCAGAGACCTTCTTTTGAAAGTACACATCAGCTGCAGCTTGAATGCCGTATGCATTGTTTCCGAAGAACACTGTGTTGAGATAGCGCTCCACAATTTGTGCTTTCGACACTTTCTTTTCCATCATTACTGCATATCGAGCTTGCAGAATCTTGTATCTGCCGTCACGCGGCAGACCTGCAAGGAACTCATTTTTCACAACCTGTTGCGTAATGGTGGATGCGCCCTGTCTGCCACTTGAATATTGGAAATTCGCCAGGGTGGCACGCACGAGCGCACGAAGGTTTACGCCCTTGTGTTGATAAAAACCAGAATCTTCTACCGCCAACACGGCTGCAACAACAATGTCTGGAACCGAAGCAATATCCAGTGGCTGACTGTTCTCCAATTCAAAGACACCAATTTGCTTATCAGCAACACCCATGATGCGCGTTCGAGTTGATAGCCCACTAAAGATCGGCAATGCCACCGGAGTCTCTTGGTGCGCATTGAGTGCCCGCCACACTTGTGGTGCTGCGCCAACTACCGCGCCCGTCAACAACAACGAAGATGCCACGAGGGCAACGCCAAAGCGCACGGACCAATTCAGAGGGGACTTCACAACACAAAACACCGTACTTGTCTGGGGTTGATGCATCGTGTCACCCATTTCGGTAGCGTTGCTTTATGTCACAATTCCCCCATCGCGGTTTCAGATTCGGTGTTCAAGTCTCCAAAGAGACAACAGCAAAAGGATGGTCTGAACTGGCCCGCCGCACAGAGGCTGCGGGTTATGAAGTCCTCACCATGCCTGATCACTTCACAGACCAGTTGGCGCCCGTGCCTGCATTAATGGCAGCTGCAAACGCCACAACCACTTTGCGTGTCGGTGCATTGGTATTCGACAACGATTACAAACACCCTGTTGTCCTTGCAAAAGAACTCGCAACTATTGATCTACTCTCCGATGGACGTCTCGACATTGGACTTGGTGCTGGCTGGATGATCAGCGATTACGAAGAAGCAGGAATGCCGTACGACTCCCCCAAAGTTCGCATTGATCGATTCATTGAAGGCGTTGCCGTCATTCGTGGCGCAATGGCAGAGGGTTCCTTTTCATTTTCAGGCGACCACTACACCATCACCAATTACAACGGTCAGCCAAAACCGATACAGGCTCGCCCGCCACTTCTCATTGGAGGCGGAGGTAAGCGTGTTTTGACTTATGCGGCCCGTGAAGCAGACATCATTGGCATCAACGGCACATTGACCGCTGGCGTTGTTGGACCGGAAGCACTTTCAACCATGACCGCAGAATCAGTAGACGAAAAAGTCGCAATTGTTGCTGCCGCTGGCGCTCATCGAATCAACGACATTGAGATGAACATTCGTACGTTCTTTGTGAAAGTAACGAATGACCGCACTGCGACCGTCGAAGGTATCTCATCGATGTTTGGTGTTGCAGCAGACTTGATCAATAACTCGCCATTTGCTCTTATCGGTTCAGTTGAGGAATGCATCGAGCAATTGCTCGAACGTCGCGAACGGTGGGGTTTTAACTACACCATCGTTGGTGCAGAGAACATTGACGAGTGCGCACCAATCGTTGCTGCACTTCGCGGCAAATAACTCAGAACAAACCGACAATGCGCCCATCTGGGCCAATGTCAATATGCAAAGCAGCAGGGTCAGCCCCTAAACCAGGCATGGTACGCATGTTCCCCACTATGGGGTAAATAAAACCAGCCCCTACTGATGCGCGTACTTCTCGCACAACCAGAGTGTGACCAGTTGGCGCGCCCTTCAACGTGGGGTCACCACTAATACTGAGATGAGTTTTGGCTATGCACACGGGCAAGTTACTGAAACCATTGGCGTCGTACCGTGACAACTGTTCATTCGCCAGATCTGAATACTCCACGATCGCTGCACCATAGATTTTGGTGGCAACGGCAAAGATCTTTTCTTTTAGCGACGCAGATTCGTCATACAGAAAGTGGAAGTTGTTCGGTTCGTCACATGCAGCCACAACTGCATTCGCCAAATCAACTGCGCCTGCTCCACCATCAGAGAAATGAGTGCACACCGCAACCCGTGCGCCCATCGATTCTGCAATCTCGCGAATAACGTCATGTTCGCTGGCAAAGTCTGTGGGAAATGCATTAATTGCGACCACAGGCGACACCCCGTGTGCGAGAACATTCTCTATCTGTTTTACCAAGTTTGCTGCACCAGACCGAACGTCTTCAGGATTCTCTTGCAACATCTCAGCAGGCAGTGGCTTACCTGCAACAACTTTGTACAAACCAGAATGTGCTTTCAACGCCCGAACAGTTGCCACCAACACCGCAGCATCAGGTTTCATGCCCGAGATGCGACACTTAATATTGAAGAATCTCTCTGCACCCATGTCTGCGCCGAAACCAGCCTCAGTAATGAGATAGTCACACATGTGTATGCCGATCTTGTCTGCAATCACTGACGAGTTTCCCGTGGCGATATTGCCGAACGGCCCTGTGTGAATGAGTGCCGGAGTGTTCTCGAGCGTTTGCATCAGGTTCGGTTTGATGGCATCACGCAAGATGACCGCCATTGCCCCAGCACAACCAATCTGTTCTGCAGTCACAGCCACGTCGTTTTCTGTATAGCCAACGACAATGCGTCCAAGTCGAGCACGCAGATCTTCCATTGATGTCGCTAACGCCAGCAACGCCATCACTTCAGATGCGGCAGTGATATCAAAGCC
>CAMDVC010000112.1 GCA_945878785.1 Bifidobacterium breve
GTTTCGAGCGCTTCTAGGAAGATTCCATCTCGTGTAATTTTTCCGAGCGCTTGACGGTCTGCACTGCATGACACAGCAAATGAAACTGGGCAACTTGCGCCGTGACGCGGAAGACGAACGATGCGCACGTCGTGACAGAAATATTTTCCACCGAACTGTGCGCCAATGCCGGTCTCTTGCGACAACTTCAATACTTTTTGTTCAAGGTCAAGATCGCGGAATGCATGACCAAGTTCGCTGCCCTGTGTGGGGAGCGAATCGAGGTAATGGGCACTGGCTAATTTCGCTGTCTCCACTGCTTGTTCGGCTGATGTGCCACCAATGACAATTGCTAAGTGGTAGGGCGGGCATGCTGAAGTGCCAAGCGTTATCATTTTTTCAAATACCCAGGGGAGCAGTGCTTTTTCATTTAGCAGTGCTTTTGTTTCTTGGAACAGGTAACTCTTGTTTGCAGAACCGCCACCTTTGGCCATGAAGAGGAACTTGTATGAGTCGCCATCAACTGATGCAATCTTGATTTCGGCTGGCAAGTTATTGCCCGTGTTCTTTTCTTCGTACATGGTGATGGGTGCCATCTGGCTGTAGCGAAGGTTGCTTGTCTGGAACGTATTGAAAACGCCGCGGGCAATCGCTTCTTCGTCGCCCCCGCCAGTAACAACGAACTGACCTTTCTTGCCCTTCACAATTGCTGTGCCTGTGTCTTGACACATTGGCAAAACGCCGCCAGCAGCAATGCCAGCATTCTTCAACAGGTCAAGCGCAACGAAGCGATCGTTTGCACTTGCTTCAGGGTCAGACAAAATACTGCTGAGTTGCTGTAGGTGTTCTGTGCGCAAGAGGTGTGCAATGTCGCGCATTGCTGTTTGCGTGAGAAGTGTGATGGCCTCTGGTGTGATCTTTAGGAAAGTCCCGAGTGGAGTCTCGACTTCTGAGACTCCATCTTTCGATAGCAATCGGTATTCGGTCGTATCTGGCCCTAAGGGGAAGATCTCTGAAAAGACAAAATCTGGCATGCACCTAGGTTAGAACTAACCCACTCGGGGTGCTCTATGCGCTGGGGTCAATAGGCCAATCGTGCTTCGGGTACCTGCCGGCCATCTCTTTGCGGACTTCCGCCCATGAGCCTTTCCAGAACCCAGGAAGGTCAGCAGTGATCTGAATGGGGCGCTGCGCAGGTGACAACAGTTGAATACGAAGTGGAACTGACTTGTTGAGAACAGATGGGTGAGTGGTGACTCCGTAGAGGTGCTGCACGCGAATGGAAATCATCGGAGCTGCGGGGTCTGCGTAATTGATGTCAACTGGTTGACCACGTGGTGGAGAGAATTGTGCTGGTGCTAGCTGATCAAGTTGCAAACTTGCGTCCCAGCCCAGAGTTGATTGCAGCACCATCGTGACATCAACTTTTGCAAGGTCGCTGCGAGACGTTGCACCGGCAAGAAACGGCACAAGCCATTCCTCAAGCGTGGCAAGTAGGTGTGCATTCGAAGTCTCCGGCCACGTGTCGCCTTGGTGATGGCGTAGAAATGCAATGCGCTGTCGAAATGTTGTTGCAGAACCGTTACCGAGCACGGCCATGTTTGTTGCACGTACACGTTCAAGAAGAGCATCAGTAGTTTCCACACCTGGTGTGGGTTGTAGATCACGTTCATCAATACGGATGCTTCCCACTTTGCGTACCACGCGCTGCACAAGATCATCGCGTGACTTGTCCCACAGTAGGTACGACTCAAGTTCGACATCGTCCCCGAGGACTGTGGCAATGAATTCAATATCAACTGCTGCTCCACGACGAAGTCGAGATGTGGAACGTTGTGCATCAATATCGGCCGCAACAACAAACCTTTCCCGGGCAATTGGGTCTTTGGAATCCATAGTGACTCCACCACCACCACGCATTACAAACTGACCAGGTGAAGTCCTGCGCATGCCAAGCCTGTCTGGGTAGGCCGACAACAGAACAACGCCACACAATGAATCAACGGCGTCATCAGAAACATTGTCATCAGTATGAATAGATGACCGACGTGCAATATCTCGTGCTGCTTCAAGAACTCGGCGGGTCGCTCCGCGGTCCGCTGCATCGTGGTGTGCAATGCCGAGCACCACTTTCACACGCAATGCGAGGTCTGCTGGCAGCGTGTCTGGTTTGCCTCGCATAATGTCGCGCTCTTCCAATAATGCAGCAACAACACATGCAATCCAACCGTGGGGGTGAAGGTCTCGGTTGCGCGCAACCATGGTGCCAAGGCGTGGGTGCAATGGCAAACCAAGAACAGACCTGCCAAGCGGGGTGATGTGGTCGTCATCATCCAGCAAATGCAACATGGTCAACGTGTCAGTGGCAACGCGCAGAGATTTCTCAGGAAGTGCATCAAGAAACGACAGTTGTGCGAGAGGGGTTCCCCATGCGGCAACTTCTAACGCAACACCACACAAGTCAACCTGGGTAATCTCCGCTGGTAAATGAGCAAGGCGAGTGGAATCTTCAATACGGCTCCACAATCTGTATGCAACACCTTCTCGCACGCGACCTGCTCGACCACTGCGTTGATCTGCAGATGCCCGAGATGACGTAACAGTGACCAATTCAGTAAGCCCCGTGCGCGAATCAAGTCGTGGGACGCGCGCGATTCCGGCATCGACCACAATGTGGACTCCGTCGACTGTAAGAGAAGTCTCGGCAATGTCGGTAGACAACACCACGCGTCTGCGGCTAAGACTGCTTGCGTTGAGCGCCGCGTCTTGTTCAGAAAATGGCAGTGCGCCTGCAAGGCGCAACACATCAACGTTGCCCGCCACGCGTTCTTTCAACAATGTTTGTGCCCTATTGATTTCGCCAATTCCGGGCAAGAACACCAAGATGTCACCGTCATCAGTGTTCAATGCTCCAAGAACAACATCAGTAATTGCATTTTCCAGACGGTCATTACGTTGGCGTGGCACATAGCGAACATCAATTGGGAAGGTGCGTCCTTCTGAAGTGATGATTGGTGCATCGCCTTGTTCATCGGCGAGCACGTGGGCGAACAATTGTGTCTGGGCGGTGGCAGACATCGCCAAAATCTTTACGTTGGTAGAAAATGTCTTGATTGCATCAAGAAGAAATGCAAGACCGAGGTCTGTTGGCACGTTGCGTTCATGCACTTCATCGAAAATTACTAGCGCAGTGCCATCAAGTGTTGGGTCGTTTTGTAGACGCCGAGTCAGAATTCCTTCTGTCAGAACTTCAATGCGTGTTGTGACACCGATCTTTCGTTCATCACGAGTTTGGTATCCAACCGTGTCGCCAACTTTTTCACCCAGCATGAATGCCATACGTTGCGCTGCTGCTCGCGCGGCAAGTCGGCGTGGTTCAAGCATCACAATTTTGCGGCCTGCTACCCAGTCCTCGTGCAATAGACGAAGTGGAACAAGAGTTGTTTTACCTGCACCTGGTGGCGCAATGAGCACGGAGTGGCGGCGTGTTGCAAGA
Organism: Bifidobacterium breve; assembly: GCA_945878785.1. Lineage (GTDB taxonomy): Bacteria > Actinomycetota > Acidimicrobiia > Acidimicrobiales > Ilumatobacteraceae > UBA2093. Next base: position 3,476 of record CAMDVC010000112.1, read on the forward strand.
GCTTCTCTTAGAGGCGCAATAGCCTCTTCAACAGGGAGACCTGTGTTCGATAACGAATCAGACAAGTGCGGGTGTGCCGCGAAATGAACCAGGGTCGCCGGGCGCAGGAATGGTGGGTCGAGACCAACTGGTCAGCGCTGCGACGGCTGCGGCTACTTCTTTCCATTCAGCCGATGTCCATCCTTGGGCGGCAATAGGAACGGACCCGTCAGACTTGATGAGAACAAATGCAGGAAGTTCGGACAATGCGAGAGCCTTCACCGCAACGCGATCTGGGTCACAGAACACTAAGAACTCGTCGGCAAACGGACCTAGGAACGCGCGGGCATCGCTGGCGTCACAGGTGACGATGAAGTTGATGCGAACGGCGGCTCCAGAGAATTGGCGAAGGATTCGGGCTGCAGTTTTGAGAATCCATGCGCTCTCATTCGTGAATGGGTCAAGAACCACCGAAGCGAGGTGAAAAGTGGTGAGCCACTGATGAAGAGTCTTCGCATCACCTTTGAGAGGGGTGAGGGTGAGGTCCATGCTGGGGTTGGGGAGAGATGCGGTTGCCACGACTTCAACGCTAGTTCAGTAGCGTTAAGAACATGCACCCCATCGAGCATCTCCGTTATGTGGCGCGAGCCCATGGGGCAGACCCGGTCGAGGTTGCGATGGGGGCGGCCGATGCTCTTG
>CAMDVC010000113.1 GCA_945878785.1 Bifidobacterium breve
AGCGAAAAGCTAGAAGTTGCATCAGCGCAAGAAACGTTTGATCTACTCTCAGCACAGGATCTGGCTGGCTACACAATCGGCTTGTTGCACGGGCGTATGGCATCGGCAGATAAAGAAGCAGTGATGAATTCGTTTCGTTCGGGCGCAACACAGGTTCTCGTGGCTACAACGGTTATTGAAGTAGGAGTTGATGTTCCGAATGCCACATGCATGGTAGTTCTTGATGCGAATCGATTCGGAATCGCACAGCTACATCAATTGCGCGGACGAGTTGGGCGCGGAGAGTTACTATCGCAGTGCTATCTCATGACGCAAAATGGCGAACCATCGCCACGCATCGAGGCTCTGGTTGCATCAACAGACGGGTTTGTGCTGGCAGAAGAAGATCTTAAGCTTCGCGGTGAAGGCACCATTATGGGCGTGAACCAGAAGGGCCAAAGCGACCTCACTCTTGCGTCGTTGCAACGAGATCTTGAACTTATTCAATGGGCACGCAATGCTGCAGTTGGCATTATCCAGCGCGACCCCGTGTTATCAGACTTGCCGTTATTACGCGATGAACTTGACTTGTTGTTCTCGGACTCCGACGAAGAGTTCTTGTTCAAGTCATAGTTCTGGCGCACTACGGTTAGGGGATATCGAGGGGATATCGAATGGAACTAAATGGGAAACATGTCGTCGTCACGGGCGGTTCACGCGGAATTGGTGAACAACTAGCACGCCAATTCGCATCTCGTGGTGCACGGGTCACAGTTGTGGCTCGCAGCGTTGATGCGCTTGAAGTTGTCGCTGACGCAATAGGAGGTAACTCGGTGGTGTCTGACTTATCTGATGACCTTTCTGTTGATGGGCTCATTCAACACATCGAGAAACTTCATGGGCACATCGACATCTTGGTGAACAACGCCGGTCTCGAAACGTCTACTGCATTTGCTGTTGAAGATGAACGTGAGATTCGTACTGTTGCACGAGTCAACTTAGAAGTTCCTATGCTGCTCACCCGTCATGCATTGCCAGGAATGATTGCGCGTAATTCAGGACACATTGTTTTTGTGTCATCACTTGCAGGCACTGCTGGTTTCCCAGGTATGGCCGTCTATGGCGCCACGAAGGCAGGCATTTTTAACTTTGTCAACGGTCTGAGCCGAGAATTGAAATCAACAAAAGTGAATATCACTGTGTTGTCGCCAGGACCAGTTGATACTGGCATGTGGGATCTCATTGAAGATAAAACTTCAACAATCAGAAATGTTGTAAAACGTTTTCAACGATTGCAATTGATTCCTACTGCTGATCCGGTGAAGATTGCAATTCGTACAGTCGATGCAGTTGCAGCGAACAAGCCATTTGTTCGTGACCCGAAACGACTCAGCATCAATTTCTGGTTGAACCACGCGCCGACTCGCATATCGAATTTCGCGATTTTTGGAGTGAAGTTTGATCCACTCGACAAGGGTTAAGGCTTAGTTGTCCTGTTCGTCGTCGGTGTCGTCGTCAGTTAGCGGGAAATACCAGACGTCTCTGCAGTCACGGCAGCGATACGAGACCACATCATCGACTTCCCAGACCCCATCTTCTGGGGCGTGGGACAGCAAATGGCATGGGCCTCCACAGTCGATACAGATAATGGACTCTTTCGGACTAATCACCGCCGTAGTCTGCCTTGCGTGAGAGTTGTTGCAGGTGACCTACGTGGTCGACGAATAGAAGCCCCAACGTCAGAGGCCACCCGGCCAACGACCGACATGGTGCGAGAGGCAGTCTTTAATGCGCTCGGAAGCCTTGACGTCGTTCAAGGGGCACGTGTTCTTGACCTTTTTGCGGGTACTGGCGCAATGGGCATTGAAGCCCTCTCGCGAGGGGCTGCTCACTGTGTTTTTGTAGAAAATGACCGTGCAGCACTTGCCGTGCTTCGCAGCAATATTGCGGCACTTGGTATCTCAGAGAAATCCACGGTGATTGCCGGAGACGCAGTCGGTACGGCGGCGCACCAACAAGGAATTGATCTGCTTATTGCTGACCCACCGTATGGGTTTGACGCATGGGGCGGATTGCTGGCATCCGTGACTGCACCGCTTGTTGTTCTTGAATCGGGACGACCCATCGGGCCAATTATTGGCTTTGAGACGGTGCGTGAAAAGAAGTACGGGCGAACACATGTTGCATTTCTCAGTCCCAGCAGTGCGCCAGAGGGTACGGTGGAGGTGCAATGAGCACTGTGTTATATCCCGGCAGCTTTGATCCGTTTCATTTGGGTCATCTAGACGTCGTCGCGCAGGCAACTGCCTTGTTCGGAGAAGTAGTGGTTGCTGTCATGCATAACCCTGACAAGCCATCGGGAGTGTTGTCGACCGATCAGCGTGTTTCCCTGATTACTGCTTCGTGTTCTCACTTGCCGAACGTTACGGTTCGAACCTTTCCTGGCCTTGCGGTGGACGCAGCACTTTCAGTCAATGCGTTGTGCATCGTGAAAGGTCTTCGTACCTCGGGCGATTTCGAAGTTGAACAACAAATGGCGCACACAAATTTTGCAGTGTCAGGTGTGCGCACGGTGTATGTACCATGCCAACCACGTTTTGGATTTGTCAGCAGTCGCTTTATTCGCGACATTGCGGCCCATGGTGGCAACGTGTCGTCAATGGTTCCAAGCGCAGTATCAGATGCTCTCGCATCTCTCTTTTCACCACGGAGCAAATAATGAGTTTTGATGATTTTGATGACACAACAGATGACTCGTATCCACAACCAATGCCTGTGCAGGCTCGTCTTGGTGAAAGCGAAGTAATTCTTCGTCGCACTATCGACATTGTTGCAACAGCGCCGAGCATGCCATTGTCAAGCTCGCCCCGCATCGATCGTGATGAAGTAGTCGAGTTGCTTGAAGATGCGCTGGTGCGTTTGCCTGATGAAATTCGTCAAGCGCGTTGGATGTTGAAAGAACGCCAAGAATTCCTTGATAAAACGAAGCGCGAGGCCGATGAATTGTTGGGTGCTGCGCGCCAACAGGCTGAACGAATGGTGCAACGAACCGAAGTGGTGCGTGCAGCAGAAGCTCGCGCTCGCCAAGTTATTGACGCTGCAGAAGAAGAGACTCGTCGCTTGAAAAACGAGACAGAAGATTTTCTCGATCAGCGTCTTGGAAGTTTTGAGATTCTTCTTGATCGTTTGTCAAAGACCGTTGCCAATGGACGTAATCGTTTGTCGATTGGTTCAGAGCCACCACCGCCAGAGTCTGAAGAACCAATCGAGCAAAAAGAAGTTGCGGATTTCTTCAATCAAGACGATCTCTAAGCAGGCCCACTTTGGCTAAGCCACTTATCGTTAATGCAGTTGAATTACTGCGCCGCCCGGGCACCACAAAGGACATCGACGTTGCTGTCGCCATTCTTGATTTTGAATTTGATGACTCGCGGATTGTTGACACTCCCGTTGACATCTCAGTCCATCTCGAATCGCTTTCGACGGGAATTCATGTTTCTGGTACTGCTCGCGCCACATGGGCTGGTGTGTGTCGGCGATGCCTTGCGCCACTTGTTGAGCGCATGAGTGTTGATCTCGATGAGATGTATCAGAAGGGGACCTACGACCCTGATGCATACGAAATTGAGAATGATCAGATCAACCTTCTTCCCATGGTGAGAGAAGGCCTCTTGCTCGCGGTACCTCTGTCACCCCTTTGTCGCGAGGACTGTCCGGGCTTTTGCCCCCAGTGCGGAGCCGACCTTTCTGAGGCCCATTGCGGATGCGTAACTTCAGCCGCTGACCCCCGCTGGTCGGCGCTCGAGAACCTCAAGGGCGTATTTCCTGACGACGCCCCGTAAGTTTTCGGCGTTGTCGGGCTATCATTACGAAGCCCCCAACAGGGCATTTGCCGCTAACAAGGGAGACCACGGTGGCCGTTCCCAAGAGAAAAATGTCGAAGTCGAAGACTCGTATGCGTCGTGCCTCTAACTGGCGCCTCGATGCACCTTCACGTAGTACCTGCCCACGTTGCAGTGCTGTCAAGCTGCCCCACACAGTGTGTGGTGCATGCGGATGGTACAAAGGCCGCGTGGCAATCGCCGTCGACTAACAGATCAGTTATTACACATGTTGCCAATCGCTGTTGACGCGATGGGTGGCGACAATGCTCCCTC
>CAMDVC010000114.1 GCA_945878785.1 Bifidobacterium breve
TCGAGTGCGGGTGTCACCGATGGTGTCGTGCGCGACACAATCGTGATCCCGTTCAATGATGCCGAGGCATTGGAACGTGCATTGTCGAGAAATGATGTGGCCTGTTTCATCGTTGAACCTGTCATGGAAAACATAGGTATTTGTTTGCCACTGCCTGGATACTTGGAAGATGTTCGACGCATTACGCGTGAGCACGGCACCATGTTGATTTTTGATGAAGTGAAGACTGGTATTACTGCTGGTTGGAGCGGAGCAACAGGGGCACTCGATGTGCAACCTGACATGGTGTGTTTGGCAAAGAGCATTGGCGGCGGTTTGCCTGTTGGTGCATTTGGCGGAACGCTTGAATGCATGGGTGAGATTGAGGGCGGCAAAGTCGTTCACGTCGGTACGTACAACGGAAACCCACTTGTAATGGCTGTAGCAAAAACTGTTCTTGCTGATGTCTGCACACAAGAAGTCACGGCCGCAACTGTTGCGCGTAACGCACTCTTGGTTGAAGCATGTGGTTCCATTATTGACTACGCAGGTTTGCCAGCGCACACAGTGCAGTTCGGTGCTAAAGGTTGCGTCACCTGGTCAACAGAAGCAGTGAAGAACTATCGCGATTACAAAGCAACAGATTTCGATATCGCATATGCACAATGGATTCACGGTATTAACCGCGGAATCATCCTTCCACCAGGTCTTGATGAGCAGTGGCTAATATCGGTAGTGCATACCGAAGAAGAAGCTCTTCAGTACGCCACTATCTTCGGAGAATTTGTTGACGAACTCACTGCATAGTCAGAAAACACCAACACTGCCGAAGAAACTTCTTCGCGGTCTCTTGCGTCAATGCGCATGGTGTGGTGGCAACGGTGCTTTTTTTACGTCGTGGTATACAAAAACTGACAACTGCCAAACATGTGGTCTCAATCGTGAACGTGGCTACGAAGGTTTTGAACTAGGCGCAGCCACCATGGGTGTTTTCATGACTTTTGGTTCGATCATCTCGTGGATGATTATTTCGGTGGCGATTGGGGTTGCGCTTGTGCCTCTCTTGCTGGTGGCCGGCATTTTGGCTGTCTGTGTTCCCAGTCTTGGGTACCCGTTGACTTATACGATCTGGTTTGCAATTGATGTCACGTTCCGTTCGCCATCGGCCGAAGATTTCGCTCAAGCCCAAGCCTGGCTTGATAATCGCGCCTCCTCGTAGCCGATTCTTAGGTGTGTTTCACCCTTGCCAATAAAGGGATTGCCCTGTACACATGAAATTGGGCGACAATGCTTGACCGAACAGGTGTTCGTAGTTACAGTGTTGTTGTTCGAACACACCCATTACGTACAGTCCGTCATTCCACCAGCAACCGCTAGCGGAAAACCCGAAAGGCACTCACATGACCACTCCAAGCCCAGAACGCGATAAGGCCCTTGATGCGGCTCTCGCCCAGATCGATAAGCAATACGGAAAAGGCTCCATCATGCGCATGGGGGAAAAGAGCTCGATGACCATCCAGTCGATTCCGACTGGTGCATTGCCACTCGACCTCGCTCTCGGAGTTGGCGGATTGCCACGTGGCCGTGTTGTTGAAATCTACGGACCAGAATCCTCTGGAAAATCAACTCTCGCCATGCACGTTGTTGCAGAGGCCCAGCGCAATGGCGGCATCTGTGCCTACATCGACGCTGAGCACGCAATGGACCCTGTGTATGCAAAAGCCATTGGCGTTGACATTGATCAGTTGTTGATTTCACAGCCAGACACCGGTGAGCAAGCTCTCGAAATTGTCGACATGCTGATTCGCTCTGGTGCACTTGACGTTGTTGTTATCGACTCAGTAGCTGCACTTACACCACGTGCCGAAATTGAAGGCGACATGGGCGACAGCCACATGGGTCTTCAGGCTCGTCTGATGAGTCAGGCATTGCGCAAGCTCACAGCCAACCTCAACAAGTCAAACACTGTGTGTATTTTCATCAACCAGTTACGCGAAAAGATTGGCGTTATGTTCGGATCTCCCGAAACAACTCCTGGTGGTCGCGCACTCAAGTTCTACTCATCAGTTCGCCTTGATATTCGTCGTATCGAATCAATCAAAGATGGTGCCGAAGTTGTGGGTTCACGTACTCGCGTCAAAGTGGTGAAGAACAAAGTTGCACCGCCATTCCGTCAGGCCGAGTTCGACATTATGTACGGTCATGGCATTAGTCGCGAAGGCGCATTGCTCGACCTTGCAGTCGAAATGGCAATTGCCAAGAAGTCCGGCGCATGGTTCACCTATGAAGGTGAGCAGATGGGCCAGGGACGTGAGAACGCAAAGAACTTCTTGCATGATCATCCTGAAATCATGATGGACATGGAACAAAAAATCCGTGCCATCGCCGGTCTCGATGGTCAAGAAGACGCGGAGTTCTCTGCCAAAGACGAAGAGCCAATCGAACTCGATTAGTTCTTCGCACAACCGAGCTGCCGCTTTTTACAAGGGCCGAGTCCTCTCCCAGGGGCTCGGCCCTTTGGGGTATATGGCCTAACTTTAGTAGGCCATAGGGGTTATTCACGTCGTCATCTCAGCGTGTTACCGTATAGAGAATTCTTCAATAAAGGCATGGTCACCCATGAAGCGTCTGTTACTTACAGCGACAGTTCTTGGTTCACTCTTGGTGAGTGTTTCGCACGTCAGTGCAGCATCACCGACTGAAACTGGCATGCCAGATCAGTCTTTTCTTGATGCGGTGTCGACACAAAATGCCACTTGGGCAAATATGCCTGGCGGAGTTGCAGCGAGACCATACGTCACTGCGTTGTCAGTGATTAATGGCGGGGTGTCCACTCCGGTCATTACAGCTGGAACTGCGACTGCGGAGACAAATGTCCCGACCGGTCGCATTGCGGTAGCCATCGCCCCATTCAACTTATGTCGCACTGGTCAAACCCCAGCGCCTGGCGTCTGTTACGCCACACCAAACAGAATTGGGATCTCAGTTGGTTACCAAACCCAACCCGGTCAATTGGGTTATGACTTCAGTAAGGCCAATAATTTGTTGACGCCAGTTACGGCTGACACAGAATTTGATATCACACTCAACCTCAATACTCTCGGCAAATCTGTCCGCTGGAGTTGGGCTAGTGGTGTGGCGACCTATTGGAACACTTCCAATTTAGGAACAGACGGCGCATCCATTCGAATCCGTTTGAAGCCAACTCTCACTCCTGTTGTGATGCAGGGAACCCAACAGGTTGGCTGTTCACAGGTTCCTGTTATGGCGTGCCCGTACACGCAGAACACGCATGAAACGTTGTCGGCAAGCCTGGTGTTGAGTCTTGACAATACGCTGGGAGAAGTTTTTACAGGCGCTCTGTTCAGTAGCACGCGTTCGTACATGGGTTCACTCATGGTGCAACCAGGTGAGACTCCTCAGATGACGTATGGGGTGTCAGCACCACAAACATGGAGTGATGGAACAGTGAATTCCGCATCAATGAGCGCAGTTCTGTCAGATGCAGCACTGTTGAACTTTTATGGCGCAACGCCCGAGATGGCTGCCACACCAGAATTTCAAACCGGGGCATTAAATCTTGCTCGTACTGACGGTGGTACTCAAGGTGCAATTACATGGACTCGCTGGACCTTTGACGTCCAAGGCATCGATGGATGGTTAGTGACTATTCCCGATATTCGCTTTGTCGCCGCAAGTGCTGAAACCTCGAGTCCAAGCGACTCATCAGGATCTGGCGGCGGTGGATCTAGTGGCGGCACTGGAGGCGGCGGTGGCACTGGAGGAGGAACAGGTGCCCGCTCACTTGGGGTTGGAAAATCAGGAATCAGTGCGTTTGGTTCTTCTGTTGCGCCTGCGACATTTTCTGTGAAATCAAAGACCACAGCAAAGATCACCACGAAGCGGGTCGGGTCAAAGGCAATGATTACGTTACGTGTCTCAGCTGCCGCATGTGCCAAGTATTCATGCCGAGTAGTGGTGAGTTCTATCAGTTCGACGGTGAGTTCGGGAAGTAAGAAGATCACTGCAACCGCTGTGACTAAAAAGTCAAAATCAGTGGTCACAGCTCTTTCGGCTAAATCCACTAAAGGTCAACGATTATCGGTGATGTTGCAGGCCAAGAAGGCTGGCAAATGGGTCTATGCCTCGTCTTCGGT
>CAMDVC010000115.1 GCA_945878785.1 Bifidobacterium breve
TCTCGGTACAGTTCGCTCATGGCGGGGTCAAGTGCAATTGCAATGTCAGTACCAGGTGCGTACCCGGCTTTTTCGATTGCCTCTACAAGAATTGCAACAGCATCTTCATTACTTGACAAGTTCGGTGCAAAACCGCCTTCGTCGCCAACTGCCGTAGACAAGCCACGATCAGTAAGAACCTTTTTCAAAGTGTGGTACGTCTCAACACCCCAACGAACTGCTTCGTGGAAACTTGGTGCGCCAACTGGCATGATCATGAATTCTTGAAGATCAACATTGTTGTCTGCATGCGCGCCGCCATTAATGACATTCATCATGGGGACAGGCAATACGTGTGCGTGTGGGCCACCAATGGCGCGATACAACGGAAGTTCTAATTCGCTTGCTGCGGCATGTGCGACAGCCAAACTGACTCCGAGCATTGCGTTTGCGCCGAGACGTGATTTGTTTTCTGTTCCGTCAAGTTCAATGAGTGCATTGTCGAGTGAACGCTGGTTCGTAGCATCCATACCTATGACAACTTGAGCGATGACGTTGTTGACGTTTTCAACAGCGCGCAAAACGCCCTTACCCAAGTAACGCCGACCGCCGTCACGAAGTTCCACTGCTTCGTATTCACCTGTTGAAGCACCCGATGGAACGATGGCTCGACCGGTTGCACCACTGTCAAGCACTATTTCTACTTCGACGGTTGGGTTTCCACGAGAATCTAAAACTTCGCGGCCGACTACTTCGACGATTTCACTCATACCTAGAACGCTAGTGAGTTGGGTGGGACTTAACCACTTCCCATAGTTCATCTAGTTCCAAGGCAGACAAAGATGCCATTTCACGGCCCTGGCTGGCTGCTAAGAGGGTGACGCCTTCAACCCGTGCACGAAACTTGAAGACCGCAGAACGCAAAGCACTCTCTGGGTCAATGTCGAGATGACGCGCAACATTGACAACAGCAAAAAAGAGATCGCCTACTTCCACCATGGTGGACTCTGGATCACCGATGCCGATGGCGTTGTGCACCTCTTGCAGTTCCTCAGCAACCTTTTCTAATGGCCCATCCGAATTAGCCCAATCGAATCCGACTCGGGAAGCGCGTTGCTGCACCTTGGTAGCAAACGACAATGCTGGTGCAGTTTCGACGACACCATCGAAGGGGCCAGAACGCTCTGGCTTTTCAGCTTTCTTAATGGCTTCCCAATTGTTCTCAACATCTTGCGACGAATTGACGACAACGTCTGAGAAAACATGTGGATGTCGTGACACCAATTTGTCATGAACTGTGCGTGCAACATCGGCCATGGTGAAGCGGCCTTGCTCTTCTGCAATTGCGGCATGAAACTCAACTTGATACAACAAGTCACCTAATTCTTCAATGAGATCAACATCGGTTGACGGGTCGTCTTCATTCAGCCGAGAGATGGCATCAACAACTTCATATGTTTCCTCAATGAGGTAGCGGACTAAAGATTGATGAGTTTGTTCGGCATCCCATGGGCATTCGCTGCGCAAGGTGCGTGCCAGTTCGTGAAACTGCGCCAACTCATGGGCGACTGGCGTTCCTAGATGCGGAATGTACATAGACGTGAGATGGTCGGCTTCAAGAGTTCGATCCATGTTGCTCCAGGTCGTGTGGGCAATCTGTTCGTCGGGAAGGCCGAGATGGTGCAGCAAGACGACTTCGGTGTGCGGGTCTGGGTCATCAACTGACAATTTGATATCTGATAGCACCCAATTGGCATGTGTGTGAGCCACCAACATTGGTCCTGAAACTCCCGCAGCGGCCTGAGCAAAGACATGACCATCAATCAGCCGGACACCAGCTTCGATGGGGTCAATGTTGAGCGCTCTCCACACGTCTTCCAAAAAAGAAACTGCGGGAAGAACGACAAGTTCAATGTCATTGCGTGCGCGTAAATGACCAACTGACTTTTCAAGAACAGTTGGTGAGCCGGGAACTGCGTACAGCACTTCGCTGTGTTGCTTGGCCGCTTCGACCAACGTGAGTGCAATGTCTCGGTATACATCGTCGAATGATGGGGCACTGTCATACAAATGGTCGAACGGGGTTGCGTCAGTGACTAAGTACGCAGAAGGGTGATGAACTGTGCGCAGGAAGCGCACAGAAATGGAGTTGATTGCAGCAAGAGTGTCAGCAGTGATAAGACCTGGATTACCTGGCCCGAGACCGACGACAACGATGCGTGGCATTAGCTAATGGTGGCGGTTGCGCCGTTCCAAACTCCGTATGTGGAATTGACTTTGATGTCAGTTGTTGACATGTAGCCAGCAAGGAGAGTGGTGCCAGGGTTTTCGGCAACAACAGTTGCGACAGAATCTTTCACGCCAGCAAATGGCGCACTCAAAATGATGTGATATCCGAATGAACTCTTCACTGGTCCGGTGGGCACACCAGGCTTTGCCGCAACTGCGCCGATCATGAAATCTTTGTCGAAAGAAGTTTGCAAGTTTGCGAGCGCTTGGCACGGCTGGGTGCCATTGGCCAATGAGCCACCTGACTTATCAGCGCCTGGTTCGATTGATTTCTTGGCGGCTACATCGGCGAATTTAGTTCCGGACTTCAGATCTGAGAGAACTGTCTTTGCCTCAGCTTCGGTTTTGACGAGAATATGGCTAAGGCACAGCACTCCGGCAGATGCAGGAGAATCTGAATACAGTTTTTCAATCTCGCCGATTGCTGGTGGGGCCATCTTTTTGAGAGTGACTTCGGCAACGTTGAAATTAATTAATACGTCTTGGAGGGGCTTCGGGTATGACGGGAATTTTTGATCTGCATTGGCATTCTTCAGAACTTCAGCTTTGTCTGTCTCAAGAATTTTCACGTCGTTATCTTTCGTGAATTGAAGAAACGCTTCGTATCGAATGAGGGTACGCAACACGACAATCGCATCTGCTGCCTTGATCTTGCCGTTGAAGGCGGAGAATTGTCCGGCATCAACTAAGGCTGCTGACAACTTGTTGAAGTCGTCTCGTGTGTATCCGGCGCCATTGACGCTGAATGCGTCTGACGATGACATCACGCTGCCACAGGCAGTCAGTCCGAGAAGACAGGTAACTGCAAGTGCAGCGGCGAAACGGGAAGTGCGGGGGCTCTTAATCACAGAGAAACCTTAGTCGTCTGAGGAGTCAAAAAGCCCTTGCAACAGTGCGATGACCGTCACGGCAGGATTTGCCCCACGAGGAACGGGCAGGGAGATGAAGCCCGGCTCCTCTTTATAGACGGCTACTGATGCGAGGCGGCGCAAAGTCATGGTCTGGCTGGCGCGAAGTTTTATCGGGGAAACTCGAATGGTGTTTGCGTTGGTGACGATCTCTGTAATTCCAAGGCGCAGGCATTCGACGCGCAGTGCTCCGACCGAAATGAGGGCCTGGGCTGGTTCTGGCAATGGTCCGAAACGATCTCGCCATTCCGTTTCAATATCGGCCAGTTCCACAGAGGTGCGCACTGTGGCGAGGCGTCGGTACGCCTCAAGGCGCAGGTCTTGGCTGGGTACATAGTCATCAGGAAGATGGGCGTCCATTGTGATGTCAACTTTGATCTCGGCATTTTCAGCAACGGACTCACCCTTCATCTCAGATACGGCTTCGGTGACAAGTTGGCAGTACAGGTCATAGCCGACTGCTGCGATGTGACCACTTTGCGATTCCCCAAGAAGATTTCCGGCACCACGTATTTCAAGGTCACGCATTGCAATTTTGAATCCGCTTCCTAAGTCAGTTGATTCGCCAATGGTGCGTAGGCGTTCGTATGCCTCATGTGACAGCACCTTGTCGCGCGGATGAAATAGGTAGGCATATGCACGATGTCCGCTGCGTCCAACACGTCCACGCAATTGATGCATCTGACCGAGACCAAGTAAGTCTGCTCGTTCGACAACAAGGGTGTTAACGGTTGGCATGTCGATGCCACTTTCAATAATGGTGGTGCATACCAACACATCAAAGTTGCCTTCCCAGAAGTCAAGAACAATTTGTTCAAGGTTCGCTTCGTCCATTTGGCCGTGGGCAACTGCAACACGAGCTTCTGGAACCCATTCACGAATTTCTGCTGCTCGTTCTTCAATGGATTGCACTCG
>CAMDVC010000116.1 GCA_945878785.1 Bifidobacterium breve
AAGTATTCAAAGAACTCGCCGTCATCAACAATTTCCTTGATTACTTTCTTCATGTCGTATGGCTGGTTAGACGATGCAGGAAGAATGTCGCGCAACATCGGGCATGAACGATTCGGATCGTCTGATGTCTCAACAGTTGGTGCAGATTCAAGATTGTTTTGCGGCAAGAAGGACAACAAGAAGCGAACATCTTCAAGACATGCTTGCTCGTCAGCCGAAACGAATGTTGCAACACCACTTTTTGATGCGTGACTCATTGCGCCACCCAGTTCCTCGAGCGTGACATCTTCGCCGGTCACTGTCTTCACAACGTCAGGACCGGTAATGAACATGTGGCTTGATTCGCGCACCATGAAAATAAAGTCGGTCATCGCGGGTGAGTACACAGCACCACCGGCACATGGCCCGAGGATGACAGAAATTTGCGGCACAACACCAGACGACTGCACGTTGCGATAAAAAATTCCGCCGTATGAGGCGAGTGATACAACGCCTTCTTGGATTCGAGCACCAGCCCCGTCGTTCAAACCAATGACAGGTGCACCAACTTTGAGCGCAAGGTCCATGAGTTTGTGGATTTTTTCGGCAAACACTTCTCCGAGTGCTCCACCAAAGACTGTGAAGTCTTGGCTGAATAGAAATACTTTGCGACCTTCAATGGTTCCCCATCCGGTGATTACACCGTCTGTATATGGACGCTCTTCAAGTCCAGAAGCGTGTGCGCGATGGCGCGCCAACATATCGAGTTCATGAAAAGAGCCGGGATCGCAGAGGAAGTCAATGCGCTCACGAGCGAGCAACTTGCCCTTGCCCTTGTGGCGCTCGACCGAGCGAGGACTTCCGGCGTTAATCGCCTGCTGCTGACGGTCCCGAAGGTCGTCAATTTTGTCCTGCATCGAAAAGCCAGAGGTATCAGTCACCTGCGAAACGCTAGTGCCAGTGGGGCCCCGTCGCCTATCTGATGGTCAATTACCCTGCTGCGGGAACGGTGGTGGTGGTCTCCAAGGGGACAGGAACGGTCGTTGTGGTTGTGGGGGCAACGGTGGTGGTGGACTTCTTCAGGCCCTGCTTCGGTTCGGTGGTCACGGTGGTGCCGTCGGCGATGATGAATGTGGTGGTCATTGGTGTCAGTTCGCCGATTGTGGTGACACCCGTGACAGTTGCGGTCCATTCACCCGGAGCACGCAGAAGAAGTCCGGCATCTTGCGCAACCAGTGCACCGCCCGGACGAGTGATGGGGACATTGATTGCGTAACCAGAAAAGTTTGGATTCGTTGGAACCAATGTGATCTTGAAATTTTGAATTCGTGATGGTCCGAATAACTCAATGAGAATTCTGTTGGCACCGACATCACCAGGTGTGATGGACAAGCGAACATGAAAATCATCTTTCGCGGTCATGTCTTGCACGATGGCATATTCAACGCGTGGGCCGGTTTCGCGGTTGAGAACATATGGCGGGCGCATTGCCATTAGCCATGATGATGCAGCAAGCACGACAATGCTGAGCGACAGTTCAATTCCTACCGGACGCTTCAGGCGGTACACAACTTTTTCGTTGAGTGATTTTGCACGTTCCATTCCGCGCAAAATGAATTGACGAATTGCTGCGCTGACAATCAACATTGTGATAACTAGAAGCACTTTGAACAACACAAGTCGCCCGTGTCCACTGTTAATCAAACTGATGCCGTCAATACGCCACACTTGAAAAACACCTGTAAGTACTATGCCAATCGTTAGTGGATTTACAAGTCGTGCCCATCCGCGCAGAGCATCGATGAGGTCACTGTTACCAGGCCCGTGAAGAATAACTCGCCAGATGATTGAGACACTTCCCACCCACATCGCAGTAAATGCCATGTGAAGAATGGCAACAACAATTCCCAAAACAACAGCACGACCTGTTGCGCGGTCGAAACCGTACGACATCATCAGGAGCGCTAGGAGAACGGTGGTGGGAACAACATTCGTTGGTTCAAGGACACGCTCTGTGATCCACGCGTAAAAACCAAGGCCGCCGACGACGATGAGTCGAAGAAATACAGCACGACCCTCATTCGACTCAAAAAGAGGGCCCCAAGAGGTGGGAGAAATGGACGATGTAACCCCACCACCTGATTGTCGAGCAGTCATGAGAATGATGAGTACAAAAATTGCGACACCGGCAATAATTGAGATTTGCCGGAAGTATTTTTCTGTGACGGGATATTCGACGCCTTCTGGCCAGACGAGTTTGATGAACATCAATCCGCCAAAGAGGGCACTGACCGCGAAGAAAACAATGAGCTTCATGAGGCCAATGGGGCCTCCAAGCCGAGGTGCGACAATTTCAGCCGCAGCCCCGTCAACGGGAACGGTGGTTGCGGGGGCGCCCGGCTCGGTGACAGGAACTGTTGTCGTCATCTGGGTTTGAGCAGTGAAATTGAAAGATCCGGTGCTGCCGTCAGGCAGAGACCAGTTCACAACACACGAACCATTTTGGGGCACCTGGGTCAGGGCAGCAGAGATCGTTACGCCATCAGCAGATAGTTGTGGGGGGCCAAGATTGGTCAGTTTGGACTCACAAGCAAGGGAAAGACCCATCTGGGAGGCAATGTCAGCCCCACCAACGGGCAACGTGAACTTCAGTTGTAACTGGGTGGGGGCAAGGGTGACCACTTCGCCAGCGGTAGGGCTAGACGAAGCAAGGGTGTTGTCGCCGGCCGCGTGCGCAGGGCCGGCCGAAAAGGCAAGGGCAGAGGCAACTGCAATGAAAAGGAGAGGAAGGCGACGCATGGTGTGAGAAAACGGTAGTCAAGAATGACCCCCGCAGAGTGTTTCACCTTTTCACACAGCAGTCCTCGGCGCACCGCATTGGTAAGGTCGTTTCGATGGCAACCCAGTCCCTGTACCGACGTTTCCGCCCACGGAAGTTCTCTGAGCTCTACGGGCAAGACCATGTGGTCATGGCGTTGCGCAATGCCGTTATCAATGGTCGTGAGGGCCAGGCCTATTTATTCTCTGGGCCTCGAGGCACGGGAAAGACCTCAACGGCACGGATTTTGGCAAAGGTCTTGAACTGTGTCGCCCCGGTTGATGGTGAGCCATGCTGCGAATGTGATTCATGTAAGGCAGTGGAACTGGGCACCAGTTATGACGTGCTTGAACTGGATGCTGCGAGCAACAACGGTGTCCAAGAAATTCGCGACATCATTGAAACTGCTGCGCTAACGAGTCCGGGGCGTCACCGTGTTTTCATTCTCGACGAAGTGCACATGCTGTCACGTGCGGCTGAAGCCGCTCTCCTGAAAACTCTGGAAGAACCACCCGATCAAGTTGTTTTCGTGCTGGCCACCACAGATCCGCAAAAAGTGTCTGAGACAATTCGCAGTCGAGTGCAGCATTTGCAGTTTCATTTGCTGCCTGTTGCCGAGCTGAAAAAATATGTCAAGTTCGTCATCAAAGAAGCAGAGCTCACTGTTGACAATGACTCAATAGATTTAGTGTTACGCCAAGGTGGTGGGAGTGCACGTGACACATTGTCGGCACTTGAACTTATTGTCTCTGGCGGTGGCGAACCAGAAGTTGCATTGCACACCGAAGACATCATCAAGTCACTAGTTGCACGAGACCATGCTGCAGCGTTGGGCGCTGTTGCGCGTGCCATGCAACAGGGCCGTGACCCTCATACGTATGCACAAGATGTTGTGCGAACTATGCGTGATTGCTTTCTTTCTATAATGTCACCTGAGTTAGTGCAACTACCTGCTGATCGAATTGCAGAACTCACTCGTTACGCACAAGACATGGGCACACAGCGCGTTGTCCGTATTATGGAAACGCTTGGCACCACTATGGTGGAAATGCGTCATGCACCTGATGCCCGGTTGTTGCTTGAAGTTGCAGTAGTGCAGTTGGCTTCTCCTGTGTTTGATGACAGTGCAGAAAATCTTCTTGCGCGTATTTCCCAGTTAGAAGAAGCAGTAAAAACGTTGCGTGAAAACGGCATTGCTGC
>CAMDVC010000117.1 GCA_945878785.1 Bifidobacterium breve
AGGATGTTGACGAATGCACCGAACTTCGTGATGCTGACAACGCGACCATCGTAGATTGCGTTGAGTTCAGCGGTTGGAGGATCAACGATCGCAAGAATGCGAGCCTTTGCTTCTTCAACACGATGGTTATCTGGCGAGCCGATCGTGACAATGCCGGTTGCACCGTCATCATCAACTGCAATGTCTGCACCTGTCTCTTGCTGGATGGTGTTAATAACCTTGCCCTTAGGACCGATGACTTCACCAACTTTGTCCAAAGGAATTGTGAAGGACACAATTTTCGGTGCGGTATCAGCAACAGTTGAACGTGGCGCGTTGAGCGCTGAGTTCATGCTGTCAAGAATGGTCATACGAGCATCACGTGCCTGCTGCAATGCTGCTGACAATACATCGGCAGGAATTCCGTCAATCTTGGTGTCAAGCTGCAATGCGGTTACGCAATCAACTGTTCCGGCAACTTTGAAGTCCATGTCACCGAATGCATCTTCTGCACCGAGAATGTCGGTGAGCGTGAGGTATTTACCTTCTGCATAGATGAGGCCCATTGCGATTCCAGAAACTGGAGCCTTGATAGGAACACCGGCATCCATCAACGACAAGCTTGATGCACACACAGAAGCCATTGATGTTGAACCGTTTGACGACAGAACTTCGCTGACCAAACGAATTGCGTATGCAAATTCTTCTTGGCTAGGAACGACTGGCAACAACGCGCGCTCTGCAAGAGCACCGTGTCCAATTTCGCGACGCTTTGGAGTACCAACACGACCAGTTTCACCATTAGCCCAAGGAGCCATGTTGTAGTGGTGGATGTAACGCTTTGAATTGTCAGGACCGAGTGTGTCGAGCATTTGGTTCATGCGAGGCATGGCCAATGTGCAGACGTTCAGAACTTGAGTCTCACCGCGCTGGAACAAGCCAGTGCCGTGTGCGCTTGGCAATGTGCCAACTTCTGAAGTAACTCCACGAAGATCGCGAGGACCGCGACCGTCGATACGGATTCCTTCTTCAACAACGCGCTTACGAACAAGCTTCTTTGTGAGGCTACGAACTGCTTCTTTCACTGCGCCGCTTTGGCCAGCAAATGCACCTTCAGGACCACATAGTTCAGCAACTGTTTCAGCAGCTGCTGCGTCGGTGGCCGCATTGCGGTCAGCCTTCAGGGCAATTGTGATCGCTGTTGCCAGTTTTGGAGTAGCTGTTTTTTCAACTGCTGCAAAAATTTCCGGTGTGTAGTCAAGAATTGGTGTGTACTCAAGAGGAACGATTGCGCCCTTAGTAGCAATAACACTTGCAACGAGTTGGCGCTGAAGCTTGATGGACTCTTTGATCCATACCTTTGATGCTTCAAGACCATCTGCAATTGTTTGCTCTGACACTTTTGGAGCACCGTCCGCGTAGAACTCGAATGACTTCTCTGTGCCGCCTGCTTCAACCATCATGATGGCAACATCGCCGTTGTCAAGCTCGCGTCCAGCAACAACGATTTCGAATGTTCCGTTGTTTCCTTCTGCATAGGTTGGGTGAGGCACCCAGTCGCCGTCTTGCGAATATGCCAAACGAACAGCACCGATTGGGCCTTCGAATGGAACTCCGCTGATCATGAGAGCAGCTGACGATGCATTGATTGCAATGACGTCATGTGGATTTTCCATGTCGACACCAACAACGTTGACAACAATTTGTGTCTCGTTGCGGAAACCGTCTGGGAATGCAGGACGAAGTGGGCGGTCAATCAGACGGCAGGTAAGAATTGCCTGCTCTGACGGACGACCTTCACGACGAAAGAACGCACCTGGAATTTTGCCTGCAGCGTATGCACGCTCTTCGACATCCACGGTGAGTGGGAAGAAATCGATGCCGTCGCGTACGCCACGAGCCGCATTGGCTGTAACGAGAACGGTGGTGCCGTCGATTGAGGCGAGAACGGCGCCCTGCGATTGTGTCGCAAGCTTTCCAGTCTCGAATGACATGGTTTTTTCGGAACCAGTAACCTGTGTTGAAACACGAATGGCGTCAGCCATGGGAACTCCCTTGTTTGTGTGTTGTTGTAGTTCCGCCTACAACCAGCCGGTTCCCAGTCGGCAACCCCGCCCCATGGCGCGGGATAATCGACTGACAACCGACAACAATAAAAATGGTGTTGGCGGAAGGTTTTGTTATCGGCGAAGGCCGAGTTGTGCGATGAGCTCGCGGTAGCCAGCAATATCGCGATCGCGAACGTAATCAAGCATGCGGCGACGGCGGCCTACCAACATCAACAATCCACGACGAGAGTGGTGGTCCTTGTGGTGCGTTTTGAGGTGCTCCGTGAGGTGATTGATGCGGTCGGTAAGAAGTGCAATTTGTACTTCGGGTGAACCGGTGTCCGTTCCGTGCTTGCGGTACGTCGAGATGGTGTCGATCTTCGGCAACATAATAAAGGCCTCATATTCCTTATTGAGAGAGGGCGCTCATCCCAAAAATTTGGGCCGAGCATCGCACGTGCGCCAGAGCCCACGAGGACCTAATTAGGTTATGAGCCATTTCCTAGTGCCCACAACCCCCCATCCTGATTAGATTGAAGGAGTGTTCACAGGAATTATTGAAGAAAAAGGCTCCGTTTTGGCCCGTGATGGGGCCAAACTCACCATCTCAGCCCGTGCTGTGCTTGAAGATTCTGGAATTGGCGCATCAATTGCTGTCAATGGTTGTTGTCTCACCCTTATAGAGAAAGGTGCCGATTGGTGGCTGGCCGATGTGTCGGAGGAGACCTATTCCCGCACCAACCTAGGCAATCTGCAGCCCGGCGACCCTGTCAACCTCGAACGCCCCATGGTGGCCAATGGTCGCTTTGGTGGCCACATTGTTCTTGGGCACGTTGATGCAGTGGGTGAAATTGTCTCCCCTGCCCCACAACTTGTCGTGCGCATACCTCAAGACCTCATGCGTTACATCGTGGAAAAAGGAAGTTGCACAATTGATGGCATCAGCCTCACAGTATTCAACCTCACCAATGACACATTTGAAGTTGCAGTTATTCCTCACACTGCAGACGTAACAACTCTTGGACATCGCAAGCCTGGACACAAAGTCAATATTGAAATTGATGTCCTCGCAAAGCATGTTGAACGATTGCTCGAGCACAGGAACTAGAAATGGCCGACCTCGGAGATCTTCGTCAACGAATTGATGCCATTGATGCTGCACTAGTGAACTTGCTTGCTGATCGCATGAATGTGTGCCGAGAAGTTGCAGAGATCAAAGAGACAACGGGCGCTGCTGTTATTCAGCCACAGCGCGTACGTGATGTTTTGTCTAGTCGTCGCCAATGGGCCATTGACGCAGGTGTTGATGCTGATTTTGCTGAACAACTTTTCCGTACGTTGTTGTCAGAAACTCACCGCATTGAAGGCGCAGAGTCTCGTGAGGAACTAGCGCCGATCAAACTTGCTGGCAATACACAACGCAGTGAGCTTGACACAGTGGCATGCCGCATTGATCATGTTGTGGTTGCTGTAGCCGACCTTTCTGCTGCACGTAAGTTTTTTGACAGCATGGGTTTCTCCACCACCGTCACCGATGATGCATCTGTAGTCAGTGCCGAAGCAGGTGGCGTCACTGTTGTTCTTGTCGGCGCGAACCATAACCCTGCAGTTCATCAACGCCTTGCCGAACACGGCTCTGGTGTGCAACACATCGCCATTGAAGTTTTGAACGCTGGGTTTACTCGCGACGCACTTGACGCTGCGGGCGTGCCACTACTGACAGACGTGGTCGTTGATGCAGAAGGCCACGAGCAGGTGTTCACGGCCCTTGACCCCGTCACCGGCGTACAACTCAGCTTCATCAGCCGTACGGGTCACCGCGTGCCTATGAGCAGCCACAATGTGTCTGCCATGTTCGAAGCCATCTCCAACACCACCACCGACTGATTACAGCGGTACTATTGAAGTGCGCGGCCAAATGGGCGCCACCAGACATTTCTTGCTCGTCTGATGG
>CAMDVC010000118.1 GCA_945878785.1 Bifidobacterium breve
TGCGCAAGGCTTTGGCAATATGCCATCGCGTCATCAGTAAATGTTGCATCAGGGAATACTTCGCTGACCATGCCCAATGCGAGAGCATCACGTGCAGTGAGACGCGGCGATGTGAACATCAGTTCTTTTGCTTTTGCTTCACCAACAACACGTGGCAAGAACCACGACATTCCAAAGTCACCACTTGCACCAACATTTGCAAATGCAGTTACGAACAGCGCGCGTTCTGCAGCCACTCGTAAATCAGTTGACAATGCGATAGACAAGCCTGCGCCAGCTGCTGCACCAGGAATTGCCGCAACTACAGGCTGAGGTAATTTGCGCATCGCGCCACTGACAGCGGCTTGAATGTAACGCAGACGTGCAATGCCATCTTCCAAAGACGCCTTTTGTCCACCACCTGAGTTATTGGCATGCATACCTTTTACGTCGCCACCAGAGCAAAAGGCGACGCCTTCACCCGTAAGCATCAGAACGCGAATATCTGAATTCGCTGCGATGAGCGGCAGGGCTCTACCGAATCCGGCGTACATCTCATCTGACAATGCATTGCGTGCTTCTGGCCGGTTGAACGACAGCACAGCAACATGGCCCTCGATGCGGCCAAGTAGATGATCTGTACCAGTTTCTAATGTGCTCATATTGTTCTCCTATACGGCTCTGTGGGTTTCAGCCTGCCACGGGCACGCATGTCAATCCTCATCGGGGCTCTGCCTATTATGTGTGCATGACCACAGTAGAAAATGCTCGCGGGAATCCGTTTCTTGAAGGGAACCTGGCACCTGTTACCGAAGAAGTGACTGCCTTTGATTTGGAAGTCACCGGAACACTCCCACCGGAATTAGATGGTCGGTACTTGCGAAATGGACCAAACCCACTGGGCTACGTGAACGCCGAAAAATACCATTGGTTTACAGGGCACGGAATGGTTCATGGTATTCGTCTACGCGACGGCAAAGCCGAGTGGTATCGCAATCGTTGGGTTCGCAATAACGATGTTGCTGAGTTACTCGGCGAGGCGCACCCACCGTCTGATTGGCCAGCAGATCATGGTCAGTTCGCGGCAAACACAAATGTCATCGGACACGCTGGCAAAACATTCGCCATTGTCGAAGCTGGTTCACCGCCAATCGAAATGTCATACGAACTTGACACATTGCGAGTCTCAAATCTTGAAGGCACTTTGCCTCACGCATATTCGGCTCACCCAAAGCGCGACCCACTAACGGGCGAACTTCACGTGATGACCTATTACTGGGGTTGGGGAAATCAAGTGCAGTACTTGGTTGTGGGCACTGATGGTCGTGTGCGTCGTCACGTTGATATTCCAACCACTGGCGGGCCAATGATTCATGACATTGCATTTACGCAGAAATACATCTTGGTGTTCGACCTGCCGACAATCTTCAACCTTGAAGCTGCAATGTCTGGTGCTGGCCTTCCATACCTGTGGGATCATGAATACGACGCACGCATTGGTCTGTTACCTCGTGAAGGAAATGCAGACGATGTGAAGTGGTTCAGTATCGACCCCTGTTATTTCTTTCATCCTATGAATGCATATGACGATGGCGATTCAGTGGTGCTTGTCGCTGCTCGACATCAAAAAATGTTTGATCGCGAACGCCGCGGCCCAAGTGAAGGACCTCCGACTCTTGATAGATGGCGTATCAACACTGTCACGGGCAAGGTGAAACAAGAACGCATCGATGATCGCCCTCAAGAGTTCCCGCGCATTAATGAATCACTCATTGGTTTACCAAACAAGTACGGATACACAGCAGGTGTTGGCAAACACTTCGCCCAAGACACGTTGATCAAAGTTGACCTTGAGACTCGTCGTACAGAAGCCAGAACTGACACTGCTCGTTATGGATACGGCGAACCAGTATTCATTCCGCGTGACGGTGCAATTGCAGAGGACGATGGTTGGATCATGGCATTGCGCCTTGATACAGAGACCCAGACATCAGATCTTGCGCTGTTTGATGCAACAGCAATTACTGCTGACCCTGTGGCGGTTGTGCACTTACCGGCGCGCGTACCGAACGGGTTTCATGGCAACTGGATTCCTGGGGCGCAATAAGCGCCTACGAATAGCGCGGTGATGAGCCTTTGAGAAGGCGAGTCATCATTGTGAGTTCTGCAACTGCAGGTCCTTCAGGATCAATAGATGGCCGTGCCTGTGTGCGATACCACAGAACTTCTGTTTTTGGAGTTTCACTGACATCGATGACTTCGCCGGTTATGACATATTCATGATCAAGCATCAGCGGGCCAGAAAGATGACGAATCTCAATTGCACCGTAGAGACCAACGAAGTCACCACAGGATTCAGCAATAGAGTCGGTGACTCCGGCAACCATTAACTGACATGTAGTGAGTGGTGAACTGATTCCGCCGCCCCATGGTGATGATGTTCCGTACCAATCCATCGGAGCTGTCATGGTATTCGCGTTCATTCGTGCATGTTGATTAGCAGCCCATGGTGAACGCACTTGTATATCTAATGCTTGGCCTACACGCACATCGCGCAACATTCGTAATTGCGATGGGTCAACACTGCGACGATCACGTGCATATAAAGCAGATGGTCCGGCAGTGCCTATTCCGGCGTTGCCCTCTGCAACCATGGCGCCTTCAGGAGTGTTGATACCCGCAGTGCGCAATGTGCCTTCACCATCAAGCCACGCTTCAACGGGTTCGCGGTCTGCTGTTGCTTGTTGAAAGTACATGCTAAGCCAACCATTTTCGAACCATTGTTGTCCAAACCCGTCAACAAGTATTTGTCCAAACTGTTCAAGGTGAATATCACCAGCGACTGTGCCAGCGCGAAAACCAAGATCAGTTGCAGTGGCATCATCATGAATGCTTCCTTTGGAATCAATCGACAAGTTGCGAGGGTGTCGGTTGCCAGTAGTGATGCGAGTCATTGTTAATTCCTTGGGATGTCTTTGAATGCAGTATTCGGATCAAGCGACATGTCTTTTGGCAGTCCTAATGCTCGCTCACCAATAATGTTGTGCTGCACTTCGTCACTGCCACCTGCAATGGATGCTGATGGCATGGAGAGAAAGAAATGTTGCACGGTGCCTTCGGCAGGAAGGTCTTGGCCCACCAACATTCCTTCAGCACCTAACAGTTCAACTCCGAGGTCTCGAGATATCTTCAGCCCATTGGTCCAATGCAGTTTCATTGTGGACGCAACTGCACCAGTTTCTTTCCCGGACTTTGCAGCTGCTGACATGCGAAGGCGGGTGTAGCCGGCAATCTGTTCGTTTATATACAACGAGACCATGCGATTGCGTTGCGACGGAGTCAAGGTTCGTGTTTTTGCAATTTCTAGAAGCGTGCTGAACACGCCACCATATTCATCGGGGTGGGAACGAGCTTTTTTCGATTTTGCTACCAACTCACCCACGGAGCGATCAAGCAAACCAGCTTGCGTGCCGGCCGATACGTGAATCCCACCACCGGCACCTTCAGAAAGACCACTGCGTTCAAACCCCAACGTTGCTGTGGTGATTGCCCAACCATTGTTCACGCCTGACACTCTGTCTGCATCGCTGACTCGAGCATCAGTAAAAAACACTTCATTGAAATGTGCCATTCCGTTCATTTGCTTGATCGGGCGAATTTCAACACCGGGCTGTTCCAAATCAATGATGAAGTAGGTGAGGCCTTTGTGTTTCGGTTGGTCAATATCGGTGCGTGCTACCAACATGCCTCGTGTGGAATCCAGTGCGCCTGATGTCCACACTTTTTGCCCGTTGATAACCCACTCATCACCGTCGCGCTCTGCACGACATGATGCACTAGCGAGGTCAGAGCCTGCACCTGGCTCGCTGAACAATTGGCACCAGCCTTCAACACCTGTTGCTAAAGCTGGCATCCAACGTTGTTGTTGTTCAGGAGTTCCGTATGTCATGGTGACGGGAGCACCCATGAGAAC